>NZ_CP027706.1:6300000-6580000 GCF_003850565.1 Pseudomonas sessilinigenes | reverse complement strand
CTTAGTGATCCGGTGGTTCTGTATGGAAGGGCCATCGCTCAACGGATAAAAGGTACTCCGGGGATAACAGGCTGATACCGCCCAAGAGTTCATATCGACGGCGGTGTTTGGCACCTCGATGTCGGCTCATCACATCCTGGGGCTGAAGCCGGTCCCAAGGGTATGGCTGTTCGCCATTTAAAGTGGTACGCGAGCTGGGTTTAGAACGTCGTGAGACAGTTCGGTCCCTATCTGCCGTGGACGTTTGAGATTTGAGAGGGGCTGCTCCTAGTACGAGAGGACCGGAGTGGACGAACCTCTGGTGTTCCGGTTGTCACGCCAGTGGCATTGCCGGGTAGCTATGTTCGGAAAAGATAACCGCTGAAAGCATCTAAGCGGGAAACTTGCCTCAAGATGAGATCTCACTGGGATCTTGAATCCCCTAAAGGGCCGTCGAAGACTACGACGTTGATAGGTTGGGTGTGTAAGCGCTGTGAGGCGTTGAGCTAACCAATACTAATTGCCCGTGAGGCTTGACCATATAACACCCAAGCAATTTGCTTAAGAAGCGAGTTGCGGTGTGTGAAGACGCACGAACCGAAAGTTTGCAGCACACAAACCTATTGCATACCCATTCGCTGGAACGTTGCCCAAACAACGGCTCAGCTACAGAATTTCTTGACGACCATAGAGCATTGGAACCACCTGATCCCATCCCGAACTCAGCAGTGAAACGATGCATCGCCGATGGTAGTGTGGGGTTTCCCCATGTGAGAGTAGGTCATCGTCAAGATTAAATTCCGAAACCCCAATTGCGAAAGCAGTTGGGGTTTTGTCTTTGCGCTGGCGAAAACTAGCAGAGCGGCCCGGTATCTACCGGGCCTGATCTGCTTCAGGCGGGTACCTGACCGGGCTGTAGGCGGGTGATCCACTTGCCGTGCTGCTCCGCATCCCTGAGCGCTTCAAGCTTTGCCGGCAGTTCGTTGAAGTCGAAGGGCAGCAGGGGCGAGGCCCTGAGCTGACCTTGTGCAACCTGCTGCAGCAAATAGGCACCCTGTTGCTGGTAGCGTTGCCAATCCGCCTCAACGCCGTGTACATGAAGACTGTTCAATGCCACTTCATGCAGGGAGACGGCTGTGCTGAAGGCTGGCAGCGGCGCTGTCTCCTGGCGATCCTGAATGCACACCAGGTGTCCGTTATAGCCCAGCAACTCGGCCAGGTTTGCCGCGTGCCTTGCGCTGACCGTATCGAAGATGGCCGACAGCCGACGGCTACCCAGGCGTGCTTGCAATTCGGATTGCCACTCTGGTCGGTGATAGTCGAAAACTCCAAGCACACCCTGCTCCAGCAGTTGTTCATGATGCTTGGGCGAGGCCGTGGCCCAGACCCGCATCCCCCTCTGTACCGCCATCTGTGCCAGTAACGAGCCCACGGCGCCGCCAGCACCCACCACCAGCACATCCCCCACGCCCGCCTGGGGCAGCTTGTCCAATGCTTGCAGGGCCGTCAGACCGGGGCAAGGCAAGGCCGCCGCCACAGCGTCATCCAGCTCATCAGGGAGGACAATGGCGGCCCTGGCATCGATCAGGCTGTATTCGGCGAAGCTGCCGTCAGCGCTCAACCCCTGGTGATAAGCCACCCGGGTTCCTGGTCGGATGCTCGCATCAGGGCCTGCTGTCACCACCACCCCGACACCGTCCACGCCCGGCACATGGCCGTCCCGCCAGTCGTCGTGGCCCCACTCGATCATTTTCCAATCCACCGGATTCAACGCAATCACGCTATTGGCGACCAGCAGTTGGTTGGCCGATGGTTGCGGCAGGGCTTTACGGATTGATCGCAGGCCAGGCAGGCCCGATCCCCGGGTCCAGCCCCAGGCCACGTATTCGGTTGGCATCTTCATTCTCCATCAGGTTTTCGAGACGCCCTTGCACCAGCTAGGCTGGCCAAGGGCACCTTGCAGTCTCCCCAGTGGGCAAGGCAGGAAAAACCCAATAATCGGAACAACACCCTTGATCACAGGTCAATAATGCCCCTGCGGCCAGCACCATTGATCAGCCATGGGAGAAATCCTGGCAAAGTCGGCGGCCGGTTTTTGGTATCGTGCAGCTCTTTTTTACGCACCCGATTTCACCCGCACGGATCAGCGCCGATCTCTATTTCACCGAGAAGCTGTAGCAATGCCCGAAGCGATTCCAATCAAGGACCACGAGAAAGAAACCCGCCTGGTCAACAAGCGGCTGCTGGCCTGCGCCGTGCTGGTGGCCGCCATCAGTTGCGCACTGGTCGCACGCATGTATTTCCTCCAGGTAGTGGAGTTCGATTACCACTCCACCGTTTCGCAGAACAACCGTGTACATGTGCTGCCCATCACCCCGACCCGTGGAGTGATCTATGACCGTAACGGGGTGGTCCTGGCAGACAACCGCCCCAGTTTCAACCTGACCATCACTCGCGAACGGGCCACCGACCTCAAGGGTGAACTGGATACCGTGGTCGAACTCCTGCACCTGCCGCCCGAAGACCGGACACTGTTCGACAAGGAAATGAAGCAGGCCCGCCACCCCTTCGTCCCCGTTACCTTGTTCTACCAGCTCACCGAGGAGCAGATCGCCGTATTGGCGGTTAACGAATACCGCCTGCCGGGAATGGATGTCGAAGCCCAGTTCGTCCGCCACTACCCCCTGGGGACGCATTTCGCCCATTCCATCGGTTACGTCGGGCGGATCAACGAGAAGGAGGCCAAGACCCTGGACTCCGTGGAATACCGTGGAACCCAGTCCATCGGCAAGACTGGTATCGAGAAGTTCTACGAGGCCGAGCTGCATGGCCATGTCGGTTACGAAGAGGTGGAGACCAACGCCCAGGGACGGATCATGAGGGTGCTCAAGCACACCGATCCGGTCCCTGGGAAAAGCATTGTCCTGAGCCTGGACGTGAAGCTCCAGGAAGCTGCCGAGCAGGCCCTGGGTGACCGTCGCGGCTCGGTGGTGGCCCTGGACCCCTCCACCGGCGAAGTGCTGGCCATGGTCAGCAATCCCAGCTTCGACCCCAACCTGTTCGTTACCGGCATCAGTTTCAAGGAATATGCCGCCCTGCACGACTCCATCGACCGGCCACTGTTCAACCGGGCGTTGCGCGGCCTCTATGCGCCGGGCTCGACCATCAAGCCGGAAGTGGCGATCGCCGGCCTGGATACCGGCGTGGTCACCCCCTCCAGCCGCGTCTTCGATCCGGGCTACTACCAGTTGCCGGACTACGACCACAAATACCGCAACTGGAACCGCAGCGGCGATGGCTGGGTGGACATGGACGCGGCGATCATGCGCTCCAACGACACCTACTTCTACGACCTGGCCCACAAGCTGGGCATCGATCGCCTGCACGACTACATGGCCATGTTCGGCCTCGGCGAAAAGGTCTCCCTGGACATGTTCGAGGAAGCCTCGGGGCTGATGCCGTCCCAGGCCTGGAAACGCGCCACCCGCCGCCAGGCGTGGTTCCCGGGAGAAACGCTGATCCTCGGCATTGGCCAGGGCTACATGCAGGTGACGCCGCTGCAGCTGGCCCAGGCCACGGCACTGATCGCCAACAAGGGAGTATGGAACCGGCCGCACCTGGCCAAGACCGTCGATGGCGTGGCCCCGGTGGACCCGCATCCGATGCCCAACATCCTGTTGAAGGACCCGCGCGAGTGGGACCAGGTCAACCATGGCATGCAGATGGTCATGCACGATCCTCGCGGCATTGCCCGCGCCGCTGCTGCCGGGGCCCAGTACCGGATTGCCGGCAAGAGCGGTACCGCCCAGGTGGTGGCGATCAAGCAGGGCGAGCGTTATGACCGCCTCAAGACCCGCGAGCGCAACCGCGACAATGCCCTGTTCGTCGGCTTCGCTCCGGCCGAGCATCCGCAGATCGTGATCTCGGTGATGATCGAGAACGGCGAGGCCGGTGGCCGGGTCGCCGGCCCCGTGGTGCGGCAGATCATGGACGCCTGGCTACTGGACCAGAACGGCCACCTCAAGCCGCAGTACGCCGCACCGGCCAAGGCTCCTGGCGATCCCCACGTCTGAGTCAGCGCAGCACCAGGCTGTCCGGCACCTGCTCGTGGATACTGAGCATGTGCTGGATGCTCTGGAGAAACAGCGCCTCGGCCTGGCTCATCTTCTGCTCACGGTTCCACAGCAGCTGGATATCGAAATCCACCACCCCATCCTCCGGCGGCAGCGGCCACAGCAAGCCCTGTTCGACGTCCCGGCGCACCAGGTGGATCGGCAGGCAGCCAATGCCGAAACCGGCGCAGATCAGCCGATGAATTTCCTCGAAACTGGTAGAAGAGGCGACGATCTTGCCGGTAAAGCCCTGCTGATCGCGAAACAGCGTCAGGGGTGACAGGTTGCCTCCCAGCTGGTCGCTGGTGAAGCTGACGAAGTTCTCCGTGGCCAGCTGTTGCAGGCTCAGGTTGGCCTGCCCGAACAGCCGATGGCGTGGGCCGCAGAAGTAGGCGTAGCGCTCCCGGAACAGCACACGCTGCTCCAGCCTGGGCTGCGGCAGCCGGCACAGGCCCACCCCCAGGGTCGCGGTCTTTTGCAGCAGCGAACTGATGATGTCCGGACTGCCCAGCACCTCCACCTCCAGCTCGATCTTCGGGTGCGCGGCATGGAAGTCCGCGAGGAACTCATCGTAGTGCCGGGCCTTCACCCCACTGACGGTGAGAATCCGGATCTTGCCCACCACGTCGTCCTGGCGGCTTTGTACCACGGTGCCCAGGCGCGAGATATCGCCATAGATATCGGTGGCGATGCGCAGCACCTCCTCGCCGGTCTCGGTGAGTTCGAAGCGCCGTCCGCTACGGACGATCAACAAGCAGTCGAGCTGCTCCTCGAGCCGCTTGAGGGCCTGGCTGACCGCCGACTGGGTGATGTGCAGGCGCGCGGCGGCGCGGCTCATGCTGCCTTCCTGGCCGATCACCAGGTAGGTGCGCAACAGGTTCCAGTCCAGGCGATCGTTGAGAAAACGCCGTCCGGCCCAGGAGCCGGTCACAGGATCGAGTGTCGACATGGGGCTCCTCTAAAAACGACCTGCCTCGCCTACGTTTTTAGAAGCGCCCATGGGGAGCTCTAGTAGTAGCAAGGCTAATAGTTAGGATAAGAATTCGAAAATTGACTAATCCTGGCACGGCGGCGATAAAGCCCACAAGCGCCATAGAGCGCCGCCTGACCAAGCCTTCAGCACCTGCCCATAACTACAAATACACAGGTCCTTGCATGCACAGCACCCCTCAGCCGCGACGCGCCGCGGCAGCGGCCTTCATCGGCACCACCATCGAGTTCTACGACTTCTACATCTACGCCACGGCCGCGGCCCTGGTGCTGGGACAGGTGTTCTTTCCCAGCAGCGACCCGGTGACCAGCACCCTGGCGGCGTTCGGCAGCTTTGCCGTGGGGTTCGTCGCCCGGCCGCTGGCGGGCATGGTCTTCGGCCACCTGGGTGATCGTCTCGGACGCAAGAAGATGCTCCTGGTGACCATGGCGCTGATGGGCCTGGCCACCACCGGCATCGGCCTGCTGCCCAGTTATGCCAGCGTCGGCATCTGGGCGCCCATCGGCCTGATCGTGTTGCGGTTGATCCAGGGTATTTCCGTCGGCGGCGAGTGGGGTGGGGCGGTGCTGATGGCCAGCGAACATGCTCCGGCCCGGCGCAAGACCTTCTACGCCTCCTTCGCCCAATTGGGCAGCCCGGCCGGCCTGTTGCTGGCATTGATCGCCTTTCGCCTGGTCACCAGCCTTGCCCCCGAGGACTTCCTCACCTGGGGCTGGCGCCTGCCGTTCCTGGCCAGTGGCGTGCTGATGATGGTGGGCCTGATGATCCGTAGCGGGGTGCATGAGTCGCCGGAATTCGCCAAGGCCCGGGATAACCAGGAGACAGCGCGTTACCCGGTGCTGGAGGTGATCCGCGACTGCTGGCGGCAGATCCTCCTGGCCGCGGCGGCGGTGACCATCGGTTCGGCCGGTTTCTTCTTCACCAACACTTTCATGATCACCTACGTCACCCAGTACCAGGGTATCCCCCGGGCCACCATCCTCGACTGCCTGTTCCTGGTCACCGTGATCCAGCTGCTGTCGCAACCGCTCTCGGCCCTGCTGGCCGAGCGCATCGGCGAAGGGCGCTTCCTGACCCTGGTGGCCCTGCTGTGCATGGTCACGCCGTACCCGATGTTCCTGCTGGTCGGTACCCAGAACATCCTCTTGATGACCCTCGGCATCGCCCTGGCGGTGGTGATCCTGTCGGCGCTGTATGCGGTGATCGCCGGCTACATGACCCAGGCGTTCCCGGTGCACCTGCGCTACTCAGGCATCTCCATCGCCTACCAACTCAGTTGCGCCCTGGCCGGCGGCACCACGCCGCTGCTGGGGACGCTGCTGGCCAGCAAGTTTTCCGGGCAATGGCTGCCCCTGGCGCTGTTCTTCAGCCTGCTGTCGGCGTTGTCGCTGATCGGCGTCTGCGGCTTGGCGCGCATGCGCGCCAAGCCGGTGGTCCAACCCGCTCCCCAAGAGGTGTATCCGTGAGCAAACCTGAACACATGAGTGCCGTCGAATGGCAAGCCCGTTGCGAACTGGCGGCGCTGTATCGCCTGGTGGCGCACTTTCGCATGACCGACCTGATCGACACCCACATCACCTTGCGCATCCCCGGGCCCGAGCACCACTTCCTGATCAACCGCTATGGGGTGATCTTTGACCGCATGCGTGCCAGCGACCTGGTGCGCATCGATCAGGAGGGGCGCATCGTCGATCCCCACTACAGCGGACACCGGGTCAACGCCGCGGGCTTCGTCATCCACTCGGCGATCCACATGGCCCGTCCCGACCTCAATTGCGTGATCCATACCCACACCGCCGCGGGCATGGCAGTGGCGGCCCAGCAGCAGGGCCTGCTGCCCATCAGCCAGCACGCGCTGAAGTTCTACGGCAAGCTGGCCTACCACACCTATGAAGGCATCGCCCTGTCCCTGGACGAGCGCCAGCGCCTGATCGCCGACCTGGGCCCGCACAAGGCCATGATCCTGCGCAACCACGGCCTGCTGGTGGGCGGTGCCAGCGTGGCCCACGCCTTCCACGAGATCCACTTCCTGGAGCGCGCCTGCCAGGCCCAGGTACAGGCCCTGGCCGGTGGCTCGGTGCTCAACTACCCCTCGCCACAGGTCTGTGCCCACACCGCCGAGCAGTTCGAGCGCGACGATGCCGACAACATCATCGAGCTGGCCTGGGACGCGGCCCTGACCCTGATCGAACACCAGCGCGAGTCCTACCTGTCATGAGCCCTGTGGTGCTGCTGTCCCGTGACCGACTGTTGCTGCAACAACTGCAGCAGGCCTTTGCCCGCAGTGCGCCGCAGGTGCAGGCATTACTGGCAGGCGACCCCGGGGCTGCCGAGGCACGGCTGGCGGCCTGCTGGTTCCCGCCGCCGGGCAGCCTGCGAGCCTTGCCGGCATTGCAGTTGATCCATTCGGTGGCGGCCGGCATCGATCACCTGGAACACGATCCAGGCTGCCCGCCATTGCCGGTGTGCCGGGTGGTGGACCCCGGACACCGCCAGGGCATGACCGAGTACGTGCGCTGGGCGGTGATCCACTACCACCGGGGCTTCGACCGGGTACTTGGGCAACAGGCCGGGCACTGCTGGGAGCGGCCGCTGCAAGTGCCGGCGCAGGACTTCAAGGTCGGGGTCATGGGCCTGGGTTCCCTGGGCGCAGCCATCGCCCAGGACCTCGCCGGCGCGGGCTACCAGGTGCGTGGCTGGGCCCGCAGCGCCAAGCAGTTGCCCCAGGTGCGGTGCTTTGCCGGCGCCGAGGCGCGGGATGGCTTCCTCGACGGCCTGGACCTGCTGGTCAACCTGCTGCCCCTGACGCCCGAGACCCGGGGCATCCTCGGTCATGCCACCTTCGCCCGGCTGGCGCCAGGGGCGGCGCTGGTCAATTGCGGGCGTGGCGGGCACCTGCGGATCGACGACCTGCAACAGGCCCTGGCCAGTGGCCAACTGCGCGGCGCCTTGCTGGATGTCTTCGACCAGGAGCCGCTGCCGGCGGAGCATCGGCTGTGGAGCCTGCCCGGGGTCACCGTCACCCCGCACATGGCCTCGGCCGCCTCCCACGATTGCATTGCCCGGCAAGTGGCGGAGAACCTGCGCCGCCTGGAGGCGGGCGAACCGCTGCTGAACCTGGCCGACCGCCGCCTGGGTTACTGAGCGTCCAGGCACGCCTGCAAGCGTTCGAGGAACAACGCCTCGGCGCGGCTCAGGCGCTGCTCGCGGTTCCACAGCAGGTGGATGTCGACATCGGCGATGCCCTCGTGGGGCGGTAGTCGCCACAGTAACCCGCTGTCGACATCGGCCGCCACCACATGCTCCGGCAGGCAGCCGATGCCGAACCCGGCGATCACCAGGCGGCGCACTTCTTCCAGGCTGGGGGAGGAGGCGACGATACGTCCGCTGAAGCCCTGCTGGTCGCGGAAGATGGTCAACGGCGAGAGCATGCCGCCGATCTGGTCGCTGGTGAAACTGACGAAGTTCTCCCGTTGCAGGTCGCCCTCGGCCACATCCGCGCGGCCGAACAGCGGGTGGTGCTTGCCACAGAAGAACGCATAGCGCTGGCGCAGGAACAAGCGTTGCTCCAGGCGCGGCTGCGGCCGGCGGTTGAGGCTCAGGCCCAGGGTCGCGGTCTTCTCCTGCAGGGCGCTGACGATGTCCGAGCTGCGCATCACGTCCACCTCCAGGTCGACCCGTGGGTGCTGGCGATGAAAGTCCGCCAGGAACTGGTCGAAGCGTTCGTTGCAGATGCGGCTGATGATCAGCAGCCGGACCTTGCCGATCACCTCGTCGGCGGGCTGCTCCAGCACGCTGCCGACCTGGGACACCTGGCCGTAGATCTCCCCGGCCAGGGCGAAGATCTGCTCGCCCACTTCGGTCAGGGCAAAGCGCGGGCCGCGGCGGGCGATCAACTGCCGGCCCAGTTGTTCCTCCAGGCGCTTGAGGGCCTGGCTCACCGCGGGCTGGGTCAGATGCAGGCGCGCCGCCGCACGGCTGATGCTCAGTTCCTGGCCGATCACCCGGAAGGTGCGCAGCAGGTTCCAGTCCAGGCGGTCGTTGAGCAAGCGGCGGGCATCGTGGTCGGACATGGCGAAGGCTCTGGGGCGGGCGAGGGCTTGATAATAAGCCAGGATAATAATCGAGATAACCAATAGAAAATTGACTGATTATCCCCGGCCGCGGATAAATCCACTCCACAACGGCGCCCGCAGAAGGCGCCTGCGCTGCACCGTCCTCCTGCCAGAACAACAATCAAGGGAGCCTGATCCATGTCCTCCGCCTCGCCTCAACCGCGCCGGGCCGCTGCCGCCGCGTTCATCGGCACCATGATCGAATGGTACGACTTCTACATCTACGCCACGGCCGCAGCGCTGGTATTCGGCGCCTTGTTCTTCCCCTCCAGCGACTCGCTGTTCAGCACCATGGCGGCCTTCGGCACCTTCGCCGTGGGCTTCTTCGCCCGGCCTCTGGGCGGCATCATTTTCGGCCATATCGGCGATCGCATCGGGCGCAAGAAGTCCCTGGTCATCACCTTGCTGATGATGGGCGTGGTCACGGTGTGCATCGGCCTGCTGCCGACCTACGCGCAGATCGGTGCCACGGCGCCGGTGCTGCTGATCCTGTTGCGCATCGTCCAGGGCATCGCCGTGGGGGGCGAGTGGGGCGGGGCGGTATTGATGGCCGGCGAGCATGCGCCCAAGGGCCGGCGCAACTTCTTCGCCTCTTTCGCACAACTGGGCAGCCCGGCCGGGTTGATCCTCTCGCTGCTGGCGTTCAGCGCCGTGACCCGCTTGCCCGAGGAAGCCCTGATGAGCTGGGGCTGGCGCCTGCCGTTCCTGGCCAGCGCGCTGTTGCTGGTGGTGGGCCTGGCGATTCGCCTGGGGGTCGAGGAGTCGCCGGAATTCCTCGCCAGCCGCGAGCGCGCCGCCAAGGCTGCCCGCCATGAGCAGGCGCCGGTACTGGAAGTCCTGCACAGCGCCTGGCGGCCGTTGCTGCTGTGCATCGGCGCCAACACCCTGGGGATCGCCGGGGTGTACTTCACCAACACCTTCATGATCGCCTACAGCACCCAGCAGCTGCAGATTCCCCGGTCGCTGATCCTCGAGTGCCTGTTCGTGGTGGCGATCATCCAGTTCTGCATCCAGCCCCTGGCCGCCTGGGTTGCCGAGAAGATCGGCGCCACGAGCTTCCTGTGCCTGGTGGCGATGCTGGCCATGGCCTCGCCATACCCAATGTTCGTGCTGGTGAGTTCGGCCCAGGCGCCGCTGATGATCCTCGGCATCGCCCTGGCGGTGGTGTGCATGGCGTCCTTCTATGCGGTGATCGCCGGCTACGTCAGCGGCATGTTCGAGACCCGGGTGCGCTACACCGCGATCTCCCTGGCCTATCAGGTCTGCGGCGCTGTGGCCGGTGGCCTGACACCCTTGATCGGCACCTGGCTGGCCCATCGTTTTCTCGGCCAATGGTGGCCGATGGCGCTGTTCTACAGCCTGATCGCCGCTGTATCGCTGCTGTGCGTGCTAGCCCTGGCCCGCCGGCACGCCGCTGCCCATCGCCTGGAAATGGCATCCCACGCCTGACTGTCTGGAGAACCTGAAGATGTTGAAGATCAATGGCGAACGCCTGTGGGCGAGCCTGATGGCCATGGCCGAGATCGGCGCCACCGCCCGTGGCGGTAGCTGCCGCCTGGCCTTGAGCGAAGAGGACAAGGCCGGTCGCGAACTGTTCGCCCACTGGTGCCGCGAAGCCGGGCTGAGCCTGAGCGTCGATCCCATCGGCAACCTGTTCGCCAGGCGCCCCGGAACCGACCCGCAGGCTGCGCCGGTGATGATCGGCAGCCACCTGGACACCCAGCCCGAAGGCGGCCGTTTCGACGGGGTCTACGGGGTGCTGGCGGGGCTGGAAGTGCTGCGCAGCCTGAACGACCAGGGCATTGCCACCTGCAAGCCGCTGGAGCTGGCGGTCTGGACCAACGAAGAGGGCGCGCGCTTCACCCCGGCGATGTTCGGCTCGGCGGTGTTCACCGGGGCCATGGCCTTGGAAGATGCGCTGGCGGTGCGCGACGCCGAGGGCATCAGTGTCGCCCAGGCTTTGCAGAACACCGGTTATGCCGGCCAGCGGCCCTTGGGCGGGGCGGTGGATGCCTACTTCGAAGCGCATATCGAGCAGGGACCGATCCTCGAAGACAACGCCAAGAGCATCGGTGTGGTCAGCGGTGGCCAGGCCATCCGCTGGCTCGACATCCAGGTCGAAGGCATGGCCGCCCACGCCGGAACCACGCCGATGCCATTGCGCAAGGACGCCCTGTATGGCGCGGCGCAGATGATCCTGGCGGTGGAGCGACTGGCCGCCGATTTCGCTCCCGAGGGCCTGACCACCGTGGGTGAGTTGAGCATCGCCAAATCCTCGCGCAACACCATTCCCGGCCTGCTGCAATTCACCGTCGACCTGCGCCATCACCAGGACGAGCAGATCGCCGCCATGGAGCAACAGGTCCAGCAGCGCCTGGAGGAGATCGCCCGGCAACGGGGGCTCAAGGTGCGCATCAGCCGCCACTGGGTCAGCCCGGCCACGCCGTTCGACGCCGACTGCGTGGCAGCGGTGCAGGAGGCAGTGGACGGCCTGGGCTACCCTCAGCAGTCCATCGTCAGCGGCGCCGGCCATGATGCGATCCTGCTGGCGCGTTACTGCCCGACCGCCATGGTGTTCATTCCCTGTGTCGGCGGCCTGAGCCACAACGAAGCCGAAGATGTCTTGCCCGAGGACGTGCGCCAGGGCGCCGATGTCCTGCTTAACGCCGTGCTGGCCCGTGCCGGCCGGGTCGCCTGAGGAGCCTTGCATGCGCAGTTTTTTCCACCCCGAACAATTGCTTCACCATCCCCGGAGCTATTTCTCCCGGGGCCAGATGCGCACGCCCCAGGAAGTGCCCGAGCGGGCGCGGCGCCTGGTGCAGGCGGTACACACCCTGGGTTTCGCCCTGGAGCAACCGCTGGATGCCGGCCTGCAACCCCTGCTAGCGGTGCATGGTGCGGCCTACCTGGAGTTCCTCGAACAGGCCCATCGGCGCTGGAAGGACATCCCCGAGGACTGGGGCGAGGAGGTCATGTCCAACATCTTCGTGCGTGAGCCCAATGCCCTGCGTGGTGTCCTGGCCCAGGCCGCGCGCTACCTGGCCGACGGCAGTTGCCCGGTGGGCGAGTGGACCTGGCGCTCGGCCTACTGGTCGGCCCAGAGCGCCATCGCCGGGGCCAGGGCGCTGCTCGATGGCGAACCGGCGGCCTACGCCCTGTGCCGCCCGCCGGGGCACCATGCGCGGGCCGAGGCCGCCGGTGGCTTCTGCTACCTGAACAACGCGGCCATCGCCGCCCAGGTGCTGCGGGAGCGATACAGCCGGGTCGCGGTGCTCGACACCGACATGCACCACGGCCAGGGCATCCAGGAAATCTTCTACGAGCGCAGCGACGTGCTGTATGTCTCGGTGCACGGCGACCCCACCAACTTCTACCCGGGCGTCGCCGGTTTTGCCGAGGAACGTGGCAGCGGCGCGGGCCAGGGCTACAACCTCAACCTGCCCATGGCCCACGGTGCCAGCGAAGAGGATTTCCTCGCGCGGCTGGAGCAGGCCCTGGCCGCGGTACGGGCGTTCGATGCCCAGGTGCTGGTGCTGTCCCTGGGCTTCGACATCTTCGAGCTGGACCCGCAAAGCAAGGTGGCGGTAACCCGTGCCGGCTTCGCCAGCCTGGGCCAGCGTATCCGCGGCCTGGGCCTGCCATGCCTGATCGTCCAGGAGGGTGGTTATCACCTGGAAAGCCTGGAAGACAACGCCCGGGCCTTCTTCGCCGACGCCGCTGCCTGGGCCTGCTGACCGGATCAGACGCTGGCTGTGTGTTTGCCAGGGGAGCGGCTGGACGGCACTCGCCCTCTGGCGCGAGCCTTTACCTTTCCCTGAGTGTTGGCATCTGCAACGGCCCGAGTGTCCCGCAACACCATCGCCGGTGCTGCGGGAGAGGGCTTGCCGAGGTGTCAGCTGGCGCTGCTGGAGTACACCCGCTGGCCGCCTTTCCAGGTCTCATGCACCTTGATGTCGCGGAGGCTGGTGGCTGGGACGTTTTCGTCCAGCGGGTCCTGCTCGAGGATCACGAAGTCGGCGAAGTTGCGCTCAGCCAGGGAGCCGGTCCAGGCTTCGGCATTGCACTGCCAGGCGGCATCGTAGGTGATGGCTTTCAGCGCTTGTTTACGCGTCAGGCACTCTTCGGGGTTGAGCACCGGTAACTGTTGCGGGTCCCGCACATAAGGCGTCTGTCCTGGGAGGCGCAGGCCTTCCATCTTGCGCGTTACCGCCTGCTCCATCGAGCGCAGCGGGCCCAGCGGCGTGACCGTGCAATCGCTGTGCAGGGAGATCCGCAGGTCCTTGCCCAGGGCCATCTGGCACAGGTCGAGCATGGTGTCGGCGCGATTCTCGAAGATTGCCTGCTGGAAGGCGTAGCCCCAGTAGCCGACATGCCCCACCAGGAAACTGGGCGACAGCCCCAGCTTGACCATGGTCTTGAGGCGATCTTCGCTGAGCAGCGAGCAGTGTTCGATGCGGTGGCGCTTGTTCAGGCCCACACCCTGCTCGAAGGCTTTCTGGTAGGCCTGCAGGGTGAAGTCGATGGCCCGGTCGCCATTGGCGTGGATCATCAGCGGCCAGCCCTTGGCGGCGACGGCCTGGACCAGGTCCTGGTAGGCGGCGGGGAGGTCTTGCGGATCTTGCTCGCCCTCATCGCAGAAGTTGAAGTTGCCCTTGGGGCGGGTACCGGCATTGCAGCAGTAATCGGCGGTCTGGTAACCGGTCAGCCCCTGGTTGGAGCCGTCCGAGACCAGTTTCACCGAGCCCTGGTACATGCGCTTGGCCTGTTCGCGGGTGGCCGGCTGATAGGCCGGTAGCTGGCCGATGCTCTTGGCCGTGCCGTTGCAGGCCGCGGCGTAGCCGATGCGCAGGGTCCGCGGATGGTTGAGGAAATAGGCATCCAGCAGCAGCTTGGAGATGGGGTCCATCATGGCGTCGTACAACAGGGTGATACCGCGCCGCGCGGCGGTGGCGAAGTAGTGGTCCAGGCGCTTGAAGATGTTGAGCATCTCCAGTTGCTGCTTGAGGGGAATGACCAGGATCGCCTTGAGCACATCCTCTTCCTGCACCGTGCCGTTAGTGACCGTGATCCCGGCCTTGGTGACCAGTTCGCTGGCGGCGCTGTTCAGGTAGGCGGTGTGCATCGAGGCGCTGACCAGCAGCATCGGGTGCAGCTTGTCGATGCTGTCCAGGTTGCCGACTTCTTCGTCGAAGCCGCAGCCCAGGGTGATGAGCTGGTTCTGGCCCCCGGGCACCACCTTGAACGGCATCAGCGCCGGGTCGACCATGTGCCCGAGGATCCAGGTCGAGTTGTCCTTGGGGAGCTGGGCCTGGATGGTGGTCTTCAGCCAGTTCCAGTCATAGACGGGACGCAGTCGCTGGTTCTGCCGCTCGTCGTGGTTGAAGGTTTTGCTGTCGGGGTCGGTATCCACGTCATTGACGATGGCGCCCAGGTTCAACCAGCCATCCATGGCACAGCTCTGCACGATATGGGCGTGGGGTTCCACCAGGCCGGGGAGCAGTGTCCTGCCGCCCAGGTCCTGGGTGGTGTAGGTGAGCTTCAAGTCCTGCATGCGCGCCTTGACCTCGGCCAGGGTGCCGACGGCCACCACATCGCCGGCATGGATGCCCAGGGCCTCGACCCGGTCGTCCATATTGCCCTCGCGCAGCGGATAGATGGTGCCATTGGTGAAGACGATGGATGCGCCGTCCGGCTCCTGCAGCGGGCCATGGGCTTCGCGGGGCAGCCCGGCCATGTAGCGGGCCGGGTCGAGGCTGTGCTTCAGCGCTTCCCAGACCGGGTTGTGGCATCCGCACTGGATGTAGTCGTGATCATTTCCATTTGATCCCATGATGCGTTCCTCAAGGTTCTTGGTGGTTTGAGGGGGAAAGGTTCATGAGCCAGGAGCACGGGCAGGTACGATCCGGCTCGCGCTGAGCGTAGCAGCCGTTCGCCGGGCGAGCTGGCCCATTGCCAGGAGCGGCCCGGTCCTGCGCCGGCCCGTGGCGGGGTTGGTTGGGGGGCGGATTGGCAAACGCAGGCAGCCCTCGAGGATTTCCAGGCGCGCCGCTAGATATGCAACCAGGCCAACGAACCCAGCAGCACGCTGGCCCCGGCCGTGCCATAGGCCAGGCGCGCCAGCCATTGCTTGCGGGTCAGCAGGGTGATGGCTGCCATCGAGATCGCGATCTGGATCGCCATCATCGCCTGGGCCCAGCGATGGTGCTGGTGCAAGGCGGCTTCGGACTGTTCATCCCAATCCTGGGCCTGGGCTTCCAGGGCTTCGGCCTTGAGGCGCACCGCTTCCTTTTCCTTCTGGTAGCGCTGGGCCTCGATGCCATAGTGCTTGGCATCCACTCCGGGAATATGAGTCGCCAGCTCCGCCAGGTTCTGCCGACTGGACTTGGCCTGGTAGTAGTTCCACTGGTTGGCCGCCTCGGTCTTCTTCATCGCTGCATTGTTCTTGTCCATCGCCGCCAGACTCTCGCTGGAGCCGGCCTGGTAGCTCAACAGGGCGCCAATGGTGGCCATGATCGCCGTCATCACCGCAATCTTGCTGGCGAAACCATCGCTGCGGGCATGGGCATGTTCGCTTACGTGTTCCAGGTGCTTTTCGTGGGGGCTGGGCACTTCGAATTCTTCGGTCATGGCGATCGATCAGGAAGTAGGGAGGGGGGAAGTATCAAATTGTAACTACGGTGCCGACGCCCGGTTGGTCTGGCGCAATGTTGTTCAGCCAGGCGACAGCCTGGCATTGCCGATGGTGAAAGCGTGCTGAGACGGGCAGCGGGGTGCTCGAAGGATAATGACCATTTTGCGATAACAGAAAGGAGATTCTCGTTAGACGGTCGTCAGATGCCTTCCTAAAGTAGGCCCATCGTCTCATCGAGTATCTTCCATGCCTATTTACCGGGGGCCCGCGCTGGCCCTGTGCATCTTCCTGGGCGCCTGTAGCGTCGGGCCACAGCGAGCCCCCAGTACCACCTTGAGCCTGCCTGCTGATCCATCCCCGGCGCGCGAGCCTGGGAGCGACCAATGGTGGCGCCTGTACCAGGACCCGGCATTGAATGCCGCCGTCGAGGAGGCACTTAGCCACAACCGCGACTTGCGGGCGGCGGCGGCCAACCTGTTGCAAGCCAGGGCCCTGTTGCGTGAAGCCGATACCCTGGACCAGCCGCAGACCCAGTTGTCGGCCAACGCCGGTTATGGCAGCACGGCGGACGACCAACTGGAAGCGGCCCTGGGCGACAACCGACGTATCCGCACCGGTACTCGCTACGGCATCGGCCTGGATGTGCAGTGGGAGATGGACCTGTTCGGTCGCTTGCATGGCCTGGAGCAAGCGGCCCGGGCCGATGCCGACGCCGCAAGGGCTGCCGAGGACGGCCTGCGGGTGGTGGTGGCCGCCGAGACCACCCGCGCCTGGCTGCAAGCCTGCAGCTACGGCCAGCGCCTGGATGTGGCGCGCCAGTCCCTGGCACTGGTGGAGCAGGGTCGTGACCTGACTGCCGAGCTGCATCGTTCCGGCGCCGCGCTGCCCCTGGACGTGGCCCGGGCCGAGGGGCTGGTGGGCCAGGTGCGCGCCGCCGTGCCGTCACTGGAAGCCGGGCGCCAGCGGGCCCTGGCCGAACTGGCGGTACTGTTGGGACGCCTGCCGGGTGATGTGCCGGCCCGGGCGCAAGCCTGTCGCCAGCCTCCGGCGCTGATTGCCAGCCTGCCGGGCGATGATGCCTTGGCCATGTTGCGTCGGCGGCCGGACGTGAGCCAGGCCGAACGTCGGCTGGCGGCGGCCACGGCGCGTATCGGCGTAGCCCGGGCCGAGCTCTATCCGCGTATCAGCCTGGGTGCCGGGATCGCCAGTTCGGCCCATCATCCTGACGGTTTCGACGAGCGCGACGCCTCGGTCTGGCGCCTGGGACCGTTGCTGTCCTGGAGCTTTCCCAATATCAGCGCAGTACGTGCCCGGATCGCCCAGGCCGATGCCCGTGAAAGCGCAGCGCTGGCGGAATTCGACCGCAGCATCCTGGTGGCGCTCAAGGAGCAGCGCCAGGCCCTGAGCGACTACCAGGCCGCCGGGCAGCGCCAGCAGGACCTGCAGCTGGCGGCCGAACGCAACCACGAGGCCCTGCGCCTGGCCGGCCTGGCCCGCGCCGCCGGAGCGTCCAGTGCCCTGGACTACCTCGATGCCCAGCGCACCGATGTGGCTTCCCGATCCGCGGCGGCGCGGGCCGACGGCCAACTGATCGACGCCCAGGTCCTGGTATTCAAGGCTTTCGGTGGCGGCTGGCGCAATGCCCCGCCGGTGATCCTGCCCACCGTGGACCGTGACAGCCACGCATCGTCCTTTCGCTCCTCCTCCTCTCAAGCCACTGGCGAGTCCCTGCAATGACCGATACCGCTTCTACTTCCGCTTCCCCTGTCCATGGCCTGACCCGACGCCGCCTGTTGCTGTACACCGGGCTGGTCCTGGGCCTGCTGCTGATCCTGGCCTGGAGCCTGTACTGGTGGTTCAACGGTCGTTTCCTGGTGGTGACCGACAATGCTTACCTGCGTGCCGATATCGTCACCATCGCGCCCAGGGTGGCCGGCTACCTGGCCAGCGTCGAGGTGCGTGACAACCAGCTACTCAAGGCCGGCGACCTGCTGGCCCGGATCGACGACAGCGATTACTCGGCACGGGTGGAGCAGGCCGAGGCCGTGCTGCGCGAAGCCCGTGCCGAATTGCGCACGGGGCAAGCCCGGTTGGCCAACCTGGGGGCGCGCCAGCAGCAACAGCAGAGCCTGATCGGCGAGGCCCAGGCACAAGTGAGCGCGGCCCAGGCCGAGTCGTTGCGCGCTGGCCAGGAAGGGCGCCGGCAACGGCACCTGGCCAGCCAGCAGGTCAGCAGTGTGCAGCAATTGGAAAGCGCCGATGCCCTGGCGCGCCAGGCCGACGCTGCGTTGGTCGCTGCCCGGGCCAGCCTGGCCGCGCGCCGCCAGCAAGTGGCGGTGCTCGATACCGAGCAGCAGAGTGCCCGGGCCCAGCTGGACAAGCTCGAAGCCGGCGTGGCCCGCAGCGAGGCCCAGTTGCGCCTGGCCCGTATCGACCTGGCCCGTACCGAGCTGCGCAGCCCCGTGGATGGGGTCGCCGGGCAACGCAGTCTGCGCGCAGGGCAGTATGTGGAAGTGGGGGCGCCGCTGCTGGCGGTCGTGCCCCAGGAGGCCTACGTAGTGGCCAACTACAAGGAGACCCAGGTCGACGGCATGCGCCCCGGGCAAGTCGCCCAGGTCGAGGTCGACGCCCTGGGTGGCCAACGGCTCAGCGGTCGGGTGGAGAGCTTCGCCCCGGCCTCTGGCGCGCAGTTCGCCCTGCTGCCACCGGACAACGCCACCGGCAACTTCACCAAGATCGTGCAACGCATGCCGGTGCGCATCCACCTGGACCCCGGGCAGCCGCGCCAGGCCGAGTTGCGCCCAGGCATGTCGGTGGTGGTGACCGTGGATACCCGCCATGACTAGTGCCGAGCGCTTGGCCGAGCCAGCGGCCGAGGCAGTGCCGGCGATCAGCCTGCGTACCTGGGTGGCGGTGTTGGGCAGCGTGGTTGGCTGCTTCATGGCCGGAATGAACGTGCACGTGACCAACGCCTCGCTGCCGGATGTGCGCGGCTCCCTGGGCGCTACGTTCGAGGAGGGCTCATGGATCACCACTGCCTACCTGGTGGCCGAGATCATCATCATCCCCATGACCGGCTGGCTGGTGTCGGTGTTCTCCATGCGCCGGGTGCTGATGGTCGGTACCGCCGGCTTCGTACTGTTCTCCATCGCCTGTTCCCTGGCGCCGAACATCCACAGCCTGATCCTGGCGCGGGTGCTGCAGGGAGCCTTTGGCGGCGTACTGATTCCGCTGTCGTTCCAACTGATCGTCACCGAGCTGCCGGCGGCCCGCCATCCCCTGGGCATGGCGCTGTTCGCAGTGGCCAACAACGTCGCCCAGGCGGCGGGCCCATCCCTGGGCGGCTGGCTCACGGATGCTTACTCCTGGCGCTGGATCTTCTACCTGCAAGTGCCACCGGGGTTGCTGCTGCTGGCAGCCATCGGCTGGTCGGTGCGCCCGCAGCCCATGGTCCTGGAGAAGTTGCGCCAGGGAGACTGGGGCGGCATCGCCAGCATGGCGGTGGGCCTGGCGGCCTTGCAGATCATGCTGGAGGAGGGCGGGCGCCATGATTGGCTGGCCTCGTCGTTCATCGTCAACTGCGCGGTGTTGGCCTGCGTCGGCCTGCTGGCCTTCACGGTCATCGAACTGCGTCGCCCGCAGCCACTGATCAACCTGCGGCTGCTGGCTCGCTACAACTTCGGCATCGCCAGCCTGATGCAATTCACCTTCGGTGCGGTGGTATTCGGCGTGGTGTTCCTGGTGCCCAACTACTTCGCCGAGATCCACGGCTACAACGCCCGGCAGATCGGCCTGATGATGATTCCCTACGGCCTGGTGCAGTTCGCCATGTCCTTCGCTACGCCGCACCTGATGCGCTGGACCAGCGCGCGAACGATCATCATCGCCGGCTTTGCCATTACCGGCATCGGTTGCCTGATGAACATGCACCTGAACCCCGATGCCTCGGTCAACGTCATCGTGCCGTCGCTGGTGATCCGTGGCATCGGTCAGTCGCTGGTGGTGGTGGCGCTGGGGGTGATGGCCATCCAGGGGTTGGAAAAAGACCAGGTGGGTTCGGCCTCGGGGCTGTTCTCCATGGTGCGCAACGTCGGTGGCGCCATTGGTATCGCCCTGTCCAGCCAGGTGGTGGTGGAGCGTGAGAAATTCCATGGTCAGCGCATTGGCGAGTCGGTGAGCCTGTTCGCCCAGGCCACCCAGGAGCGTCTGGTGGAGTGGGTGCGGATGCTCGCCCAGGTGCCGCTGGACTACGCCAGCGCGCTGCATTCGGCGGCGGCCGCGCCCTTGCGCCGACAGGCCCTGGAATTGATGAACCGGGTGTTGCATCGCGATGCCCTGCTCATGGCCTACAGCGATGCCTTCCTGCTGGCTGGGGCCGCGATGTTGCTGTGCGTACTGGCCGGATTGCTCCTGCGCCGGGCCTGAATGCTCAACGGTAGAACTCCGATGGCGGAGTGCCGAACTGGTGCTTGAAGGCGGCGGCGAAGGCACTCTGGCTGTCGTAGCCGTGTTGCAGGGCCACCTGCACCACGGGCATGCCCTGGGCCAGGCACTCCAGGGACATCAACAACCGCGCCTGCTGGCGCCAGCGGCCGAAGGTGATGCCGGTGTGGCGCTGGAACTGGCGGTGGAAGGTCTTGGCGCTCATGGCCAGGCGGTCGCTCCATTGCTCGGCGGTGCGGTTGTCCGCCGGATCTTCGGCCAGGGCCTGGCAGACCTGGAGCATGCGCGGTTCCTGGGGCCAGGGCAGGCTGAATGGCAACACTGGCAGCGAGCGCATTTCATCGAGTATCAGGCGCATCAGCCGGCCATCGCGGCTATCGGCCTGGTAGTGCTCATCGACCTGGGAGGCGGCCAGGATCAATTCGCGCAGCAACGGCGAGACCTCGATCACGCAGTCGTTCTCGGGTAGGTCGCTGATGGCGTCGACGTTGACGAACAGGCTGCGCATGCGCACAGCCCCGCGCATGCGCACCCGGTGCTCGACCCCGGCCTGCAGCCAGACTCCGCGGCTGGGCGGCACCACCCAGCGTCCGGATTGGGTATCGATCACCAACACGCCTTCGATGGCATAGGCCAGTTGCGAGCGGGGATGGCTGTGGGAGGGGATCACATGGCCGTTGGGATAATCCACGGCAATGCTGGTGACCGGTACCGCCAGGCTGTCGATGGACGAAACTACAAGCAGGTCGGACATGGATGCATCGCCTCCAGGCAGGACAAAGGGTGTCCATCATAAAGTGCAATGTCCATTTCGAGACAATGAAAGAGCACTTGCTGCCGTAGTCTCAGTTGCTGCCGATAATCCGCGATTTCAACGTAGGCCGCTAACAAGCGTATTGGCAGCAGAACGCCAGGCAAAAAAAAGCCCGCGATGAGCGGGCCAAATGGGATTCGTTAAGGAGTGGCTCTCAATCTAAGGCTGGTGAGGTGAAAGAGCTGTGAAAAAAAGGTCGCGTTTAAGAAAACGCGCATTGGTTTTTTCCTGAATCCCACAGATCTTTAGGAATTATCTGATGTGGCCAGTTGTGGCCTCCCACGTAACATGGCTCCCTGCTCGCCCAGCCAAAGGGGGGCTTCGGCTGAGATACCACTGCCGAAGTAATGGGCGAGCACCCTTTCTCCCCCCGACTCCTCGCTTGAATCGCCACTTCCTTTATTTCCGCCCTGCACTGCCAGTTCATCGCCTGTACGGCGTGCCTGCCAAATCGTGCAGTTCAGCGCCTGCGTTGCGGGTGCCCACCCGGCGTAACCGGACAGGCTGCTGAGGTGCGAGGTGCGAGGTGCGAGGTTGGCAGAGGGTGGGTCATTAGAGCCTGCGGTGGTGGCTGGCGCAGGCTCTGGCAGATTCCGGGCAGGTCCCTAGGCAGGCAGACCGAGCCGATGATGGATCTCCGACCACAGTTGCGGGTCGTCGAAGTCGCGGATAACCCGGTGGGCACCCGCCTCCAGCAAGGTCCGGGGGGGGTGGCTGGTGGCCAGGCCGAAGGTGGGGATACCGGCCCCGACCGCGGCTGTCAGCCCCGGGACCGAGTCTTCGAAGGCCAGGGCTGCACTGGCGCTGGCACGCAGGCATTCCAGGCCGCGAAGGTAGGGCAGGGGATCGGGCTTGGCCCGGGGTAGTTCTTCGGCCACCAGCACTTGATGCAGGCGTTGTTCAAGGCCCAGGGCCTTGAGCATGTGCTCGGCGTTGGCCCGTGGAGCGTTGGTCACCACGCAGGTAGCAATGCCGTGCTGCTCGGCGAAATCCAACAGGCGCAACAGTCCGGGCATCGGTTCCAGTTGTGCTGACAGTTGGCGAAAGCGCTGTTCCTTGCGCTCGGCAAAGGCCTCGTGCTCGTTCACGCTGCGTCCGGGGAACAGGTAGCGGCACATGTTGGCGTTGGCCTGGCCGCTGACATGGGCCATGAATTCCTCGTGGCCGAAGTCCCGGCCTTCTTCCTCCTGCAACAGTTGCTGCAGGGCCAACAGGTGCAGGGCATCGGTGTCGGCCAGGGTGCCGTCAAGGTCGAAGAGCAAAGCGTTGAGCATGGGAGACAGTTCCTGTCGGGCCCCATCCGGGCCGGTTGGCTGAATCGATCAAGCCCGCATCCTAGCAGGCTTGATCGCAGCCGTGGCC
Source organism: Pseudomonas sessilinigenes (assembly GCF_003850565.1). Classification (NCBI taxonomy): domain Bacteria; kingdom Pseudomonadati; phylum Pseudomonadota; class Gammaproteobacteria; order Pseudomonadales; family Pseudomonadaceae; genus Pseudomonas; species Pseudomonas sessilinigenes. The sequence goes on along the minus strand of NZ_CP027706.1, from coordinate 6,557,553 downwards.
GCTCAACTAAGGGTCAACCCTCGGCCGGGCCGTCTTCGTCGGGCTGTGGGCAGTGCTCTTGTGGGTTGGTTGGCCACAGCACCTTGCCCTGGCCATCGAGCACTTGTTCGGCACCGCATTCGACCTGGGTCACCTGGAAGCTCGGGGTGCCGTCCATGCGGTACAGCGCCTTGATGGTGCGGGTCTGGTCGTCGCCGAGGCCTTCCACGGCATAACCGAAGATCGCGCCACGGGCTTCATCGATGACCAGCTCCTGCCACTTGCCGGGAATCAGGCGTTGGCCCTTCATGTCCAGCAGCGCTACGGTGGCCAGCGGCGAGGTGTCTTCGCTGGCCAGCAGGTAGTGACCGGTGCTGTCCAGGTGGATGTCCACGTATTGGCCTGGCTCCATCAGTACCTTGCCCGTGGCGTCCATCAGGCCGACGGTGGCGGTCTTGGTCGCCTCACCGAACAGGGTGACCGGCTTGGTCGGGCTGTCAGGCGTGCTGAAGGCGAACAGGTCGGGGGTAATTGCACCGATATTGGTGTAGGTCGGCTTGAACAGTTCGACACCCTTGTCCACATCGAAGATGCCGTAGGTCGCGGTGAACGCGCTTTGCAGGGTACCGATCTGGTTCAGGCCGGCCACCTGGGGGAACAGGCCGTAGGGACTGAAGCCTGCCGGTTCCGCCGAGTCGTATACCGGCTGCACTTTCCACTGGCCCTGCGGGTCGATCATGCCGATCTTGCCGCTTTCGCCATCGGCGCCCTTGGCCGTGACCAGCGCTCCTTGCTTGCCGAACACTTCGCAAGTGCTGAACTGAGCCTGGATCACCGTCTTGCCTTGCAAGTCCAGGTAGCCACAGGGGCTGTCGTATTTTTCCCTGAAGGCCACCCGGCTTTCGCCCGGCACGCCCAGCCAGTAGTACTGGGTACCGCCAACCAGCTGGGCCTGGGCATCGGCCAGGAACTTGCCCTGGTCGTTGCTGACCACCAGGTACCCGTTGGCGGCGCTGTCGATGTTGTCGAACGCGACTTTCTTTTGCTCGTGGGTCTTGAGGTTGAACGCCCACTTTTCCTCGCCGCGTTCGGCGGTCATCCACCAGCCGCGCTTGGCGAAGTCGTCGCGCACCACGCTGCTGTCATACAGCGCCTGGGTCAGTTCCTGGCCCTTGGCGTCCAGCAGGCCGCGTTTCTCGTTCAATTCATAGACGATGAAGTCGTTCTGGCCTCCGACGTACAGGTCATCGAAACGCGGCGGCTGGACTTCCTTGCCGCTCTGGTCGATGACGCCCACTTTGCCGTCCTTGCCGAAGCCGAAGTAGCCAGGGGTCAACAGACGCAGGTCATCGGTGAAATTGGCCAGCAGGATCTGCTTGCCGTCGGCACTGGCCAGGTTCCAGGTCCCGTCCTTGGCGAACAGGAAACTCTTGTCCAGGGGCAGGGTGACGACAGCCTCATAGTCGTTGTCGGCACCGACCAGCACCGAGCCGTTCTGGTCCAGCACTGCGCATTCGCCGTTGGCGCACACGGGAATCACCATGGCGGCGGGTGCCGGGGCAGGCGCGGCGGCCACGGTCTTGGGACTGGATTCTTCCTTGCATCCGGTCAGGGCCAGAGCAGACAACGAGAGGATCAGCGAGCCGAGACGGGCGCTGGCGCTTCTATCCATGAACGAAGGTTCCTTTGCAATAGGGGGGAATTGCACTGCCTGCGCAAGCGGCCAGGCAAAGCGGGGTGATTCTGCGGTGGCGACAGATAAATGCAAGATCCAATTGCAAAGAAAACCACCGGTACAGCCCACCGCGCCGTACAAGGCCCAGACGTTTTTCACGACATGGCGCGCGGGGCAACAGTCCAACGAGGCTGGAGACAGGCGTCTGCTACCGCCCCAGCACCGGGCAGCTCACATCACCTTCCTCACACTTCAGGTAGTTCTTGAAGTTCTCCACCCGGGCCTTGGTCAGTGCCGTCATGCATTGGCTATAGGCCAATGGGTAGAGGCTGCCACCTTCCACGCCCGAGGTAGCGTAGCCGCATTCGGCATCGCGAAATGCCACCCAGGCGCGCTGAGCGCTGACCAGCCGCTGCTTGCTGTGCGCCTGGTTCTTCAGGCCCTGGCTGATCTGTTGGTACAGGCTGTTCAGCTCCTTGTCCGCAGCCTTGTACTGGACGCTGGCGCACTGGTTCAGGGCGGCTTGGTCGGGAGCATCGCTGCATTCGTCGGCGTGGGCCAATGGCGCCAGCAGCAGGGGCGCAAGGGCCAGGATCAGGGTTGGGCGCATGGAGGGTCTCGCAATCGGTCAGTGGGAAGAATCGCCGTCTAGTCGCGGCCGGGTTGCCATTCGGGCCAGCTGTCCAGGCCTGCATGGGCCAGCCAGGGCACATCGTGGGAGGTCCAGATATGCATCTGCGGCATCTGCCCAGGATCATCGTCCAGGGTCGCTACCCGCAGGATCACATGGGGTTGTCCTGCACGTTCAGCTAGAAGGTGGGAACCGCAGACCGAGCAGAAGTGCCGCAGCTTGCCCGGGGACGATTGGTAGCTGCTCAGGTGTTCCTGGCCCCGCAGCCAGCGGAAGTGTTCGCGCATCACCCCGGCTGTGGAGGCAAAGGCAGCGGCGTGGGCCTTGCGGCAGGTCTGGCAATGGCAGTGGCCGATGGGCATGTCCAGGCGCTCGACCTGATATTGCACGGCCTTGCACAGGCAACTGCCGTGCAACGGCCGGGCGGGCGCTTGGCGTTGGGCCGCGGCCAGCAGGTCGTCGGCCATGGCCTGGATCTCCTGGCCCATGTGCAGCTTGGCCAGCCAGGGCCCGGGTATGCCCTGGATGCCGTAGAAGGCTCCGGCCAGTTGGCCGACGATGGCGGCGGTGGTGTCGGCATCGTCCCCCAGATTGGCCGCGGCCAGCACCGCATCGGCGTAGTTGTCGCTGTGCTGGAAGCACCACAGCGCCGCTTCCAGGGAGTCCACGCAGTAACCGTTGCCGCGAATCTCTTCGCGGCCCTTGCTCAGGTAGCTACCGCGCGCCAGGGTCGCCACCTTGGCTTGCTCGAACCGCATGTCCTCCACCACCTGCAGCTCCTGCTTGGAGGCGCCGGCCAGGGCCCTGGCGATCAGGCTGGCAAACAGCTGGCAGCATTCGATGGCTTCGGCGGCGCCATGGGTGGTGCGCGAGCTGTCGCCAGCGAACTGCCGGACCCGGGCCAGGTCAGGGTAGAAAAACAGCACCACGGGGGCCAGGCGCATCAGCGAACCGTTGCCGGCGGTATAGGGATCGCTGGAACCGGCGAAGGGCTGGCCATGTTCCTGATAGTCGGCCAGGGCCTGGCGCACGGTCATGCCGATGTCGAAGCATTCGCCGGTGGCGCTCAGATAACCCCACTGCCACCAGTTCAGGTAGCGGCCCATCTGGTCGGCGGCATCGAACCCGTTCTTGCGTAGCAGGCTTTCCCCCAGGCACAGGGCCATCGAGGTATCGTCGGTCCACTGGCCGGGCTTGAGGTTGAACGGTCCGCCACCTTGCAGGTCAGTAACGGGTGGGAAGCTTCCACGAGGCTTGAATTCGACGCTGGTACCGACGGCATCGCCGCAGGCCAGGCCCAGCAGGCTGCCGCGATAGCGGTCGAGGAGGGCGAGGGGCATAGCAGGTCCTTTGCAAAAGCGTTGGGTGGGTGACATTAGCATTTTTATCCATGGCCGCCGGGCCGGTCCGCAAGCAACTGACGGTTGCGCTCGACCCAGGGCGGTCTAGTGTTCATCACTGGAGGTGGCTTATGAATTCTTCAGATCGTATCGAACGCAAGATCCTGCTCCAGGCCAGTGCGGCGCAGGTCTGGGCCGCGCTGAGCGAGGCCGAGAGCTTCGGCCGCTGGTTCGGCGTGACACTCGCTGGCGAGCATTTCGCTCCGGGCCAGCGGACCCGTGGCGCCATCACTTACCCCGGTTACGAGCACCTGGTGCTGGAGGTGCAGGTGGAGCAGATGTTGCCCGAGGAGCTGTTCTCCTTCCGTTGGCACCCTTATGCCGTGGAGCCGGGCCACGACTACTCGAGCGAGCCCACCACCCTGGTGCGCTTCGAGCTGGACGAACACGCCGAAGGCACCTTGCTGCGGGTCAGCGAATCGGGGTTCGACGCCATTCCCGCCGAGCGCCGGCTCAAGGCCTTTCGCATGAACAGCCGCGGTTGGGACGAGCAGATGGGCAACATCGAGAACTACCTGCGCCAGCAATGATTGCCGGGCCACCAACCTTGCGCTGGTGCCCGGGCCGTTTGAAACTTGCAGCTTGTCGCTGACCGCTCGGAGCTGCTGTTGTGTTTGCAACCTACATTGAACGCTGGCGCCTGTTGGCCGATGGCGAACCCATCGTGACCCCCGGCAGTCGCCTGTTGCCGGTGCGCCTGGAGACGGGCGCACCGGCAATGCTGAAGATCGCCCTGGATGAAGACGAACAGGCCGGTAACCGGCTGATGGCCTGGTGGGGCGGTGAGGGCGCGGCGCGGGTACATGCCCAGCAAGACGTTGCGCTGCTGATGGAGCGGGCCATGGGGCCGGGTTCGCTGATGCGCATGGCCCTGGCCGGTGACCACGACGCGGTCAGCCAGATCGTCTGCGCCACCCTGGCGCGCCTGCATGCGCCACGGCCTGACCCCCGGCCACCCTTGCTGGCGCTGGACCACTGGTTCAAGGACCTGCATGAGGCGGCACGACAACAGGGCGGCCTGTTCGTCCAGAGCCTGGCCATGGCCGAGCACCTGCTCGCAACACCTCGGGATGAAGTGGTCCTGCATGGCGATGTACATCACGACAACGTATTGGATTTCGGCGAGCGTGGCTGGCTGGTAATCGACCCCAAGCGCGTGTACGGCGAGCGCACGTTCGACTTTGCCAACCTGATCTGCAACCCGGACCTGCCCAGTGCCACCGATCCCCTGCGTTTCGAGCGCCAGGTACGGGTGATCGCCTGCGCGGCCAATCTGGAACCCCGGCGGCTGGTGCAGTGGGTGCTGGCCTTCAGCGGCTTGTCCGCCGCCTGGTTTCTCCAGGACGATCATCAAGCGGGGGCCCGGCACCAGCTCAAGGTCGCGGCTTTGGCGGTTCAGGCCCTGGCGGGCTGATCTAGGGGATTGCGTAGGTGCGCTATAGCCAATTTCCTACACGCGCTGTATTTCAATGCGCCTTCTGCCTACCCAGGTACATGTTTAATATCTCTTCCCACAACTGCAGCGCAGGACGCGCTTCAGGATCACGGAAGATCGACCATTAGCACGGATGCTGCAGACAGGATGTCATGATGGTCTTGAAAGAAACCCGCTTCGGCGGGTTTTTTTTCGCCTGGGTTTTCATCGGGCCGGAGCCCGCAACGGCGAGGCTCCGGTCGGTCACCGGGTGACTTCGCTGTGCACCTTGTGCAGCGCCTGCTCCAGCAGCGGCAGGCTGATCGAACCCAGGGCCAGGCGCAGCGCCTGGGGTGTGTGGGTTGTGGTGGCGAAGGGATCTGCCGAGGTCACGGTTACCTTCTGCCGGGCCAGGGCCGCCACCACGCTGTCGGCCCGACGACCGTCCCCCAGCTTCAACCAGAGAAAGTAGGACGAAGGGTTGGCCAGGTAATCGCAACCCTGCAGCACCCGTGCTGCCAGGTGCTGGCGTTGGCGGGCGTCGTGGCGCTTCTGCTCTTCCAGGTTGTCCACCAGCCCCGATTCTATCCACAGGCAACCTAAGGTCACGGTCAGGGTCGGGGTGCTCCAGCTGGACACTCGAATCGCCCGTTCCAGGGCCGGGATCAACGCCGGGGGCGCGACGATGAAACCGATGCGCAGCCCCGAGGCGACGCTCTTGGACAAACCCGAGATGTACAAGGTGCGCTCCGGCGCCAGGGTCTGCAGTGGTGGCGGCGCCGGTTCAGCGAGAAAGGCATAGGCACCGTCCTCGATCAGCCAGAAGTCATGCTCGCGGGCCAGTTGCACCAGGCGCTGGCGCTGGGCCAGAGGCATCACCGTGCCCAGGGGGTTGTGCAGGGTGGGCATGCAGTACAGCGCGCGCACCGGCCGCCGGCGACACAGCTCTTCCAAGGCGTCGAGGTCGGTCAGGCCATCGATCTGCGGCAGGGGTTCCAGGTCCAGGCGGTGGACCAGGGCCAGGCTCTTGAGGCCCGGGTACGTCAGGGCGTCCACCGCCAGGACATCCCCGGGCCGCAGCAGCGCCAGCAGGCTGACCGCCAGCCCTTGCTGGGCGCCATTGACGATCAGCACCTGCTCGGCACCGACGCGGATCTCGCGATTGCGCAGGTGCCGGGCCGCGGTCTGGCGTTCATGCAGGCGCCCGCCCTGGGGAGCGGAATGCAGCAGGGCATCCAGGTCGCCGGAGGCGGCGATGGCCCGCAGGCCCTCACGCAGGTTCTGTTCCTGGCCGGGCAGGGCCGGGTAGTTGAAGGACAGGTCCACCTCGCAGTCCTTGGCCGGTTGCTGCTCCAGGCCCATCCCCCGGCACAGGCTGCTATCGCGTACGAAGGTCCCGCGCCCGGCCTCGCCCACCACCAGACCAATGGCTTCCAGCTCCTGGTAGACCCGCAAGGCGGTGGCCAGGGCTACCCGCTCCCTGGCCATCAGCGCCCGGACCGTGGGCAACTGGGTGCCGGGCGGCAACTGCCCGGCACGAATGCGCAGGGCGAAATCATCGACGATGGCCTTGTAGCGAGTGCGGCGCATTGCTGGACTCCCGGTGTATCTAGAACAGTTTTTTGTTTGTATCAGGAAGGGCTCCTAATCTACCGGCTTTCCCGCAGGAGCGCACAAGCATGCCGGACTGGACGAGCCTATCGATCTTCATCGGTGCCGTACTGTTGTTGCTGTTGTCACCGGGGCCGAACATGGCCTTCGTCCTCAGCCAGGGCATGGCCTATGGCTGGCGGGGAGGGGTCGCTTCGGGGCTGGGGATCGGGGTCGCGGATATCTGCCTGACCCTGCTCACCGCCACCGGCGTCACCACGCTGGTGGCCAGTTGGCCGCCGGCCCTGGACCTGATTCGTTATGCCGGGGTCGCCTACCTTTTGTGGCTGGCCTGGAAGGCCCTGGGCAGCAGGGCTGGCTTGAACCTTGCCGACACGCCCCGGGTGCCGCTGGCCACGGTGTTCGTCCGGGCCATGGGCAACAGCCTGCTCAACCCCAAGGCGCTGTTGTTCTTCATGGTCTTCTTGCCGCAGTTCGTCAGCCCCGGACAGGGCAGCATCGCCTGGCAATTGGTGGTCCTGGGCTTGGTCCTGACCCTGGTCAGCGGCGTCTTTCATACCTGCCTGGGAGTCTTTGGTGCCGCGCTGGGCCGTGGCCTGGCCGCTCGTACGGCAGGTGTTGCCAGGTTGCAGTCCTGGCTACTGGCGGCGGTGTTGCTGGCCCTGGCCTTGCGCCTGGCGCTGATGACCCAGCCGAGCTGATTTTTCCCCAATGGAGTCCGAGCATGTACATCGCCGCCTTTATCTACAAGCCCGGCCAGGCCGACGAAGAGTTCCAGCGTTTGAGCGCGATCATCGACGAAGTTGCCGCCAGCCTGCCGGGTTTCGTCGGTGCCCAGTCCTGGACCAACGCTGGCCAGGGCCTGGTCAACGCCAGCTACTACTGGGAGGACGAGGCATCGATCCAGGCTTTCGCCCGCGACCCCCGGCACCTTGCCGCCAAGCGCCAGTACCGGCGTTGGTACGCCGGTTACCAGGTGGTGATCTCCAGGGTCGAGCGGGTCTATGGCGATGGCGGCATTGACTCCTTGCTGGCCAGCGACCGCCACGGCCCGGTACGCCGCGCCTGAGGGTGCCGGATCAGCCGGCCTGCAACCTGGCGGCGGCGCGCAGGGTGATTTCCCGGCGCTTGTTCAGGGAGGCCGTGGTGGCCTGGCGGGCTTGTTGCACCAGGGGGGCGGGGGCGGTGTCCGGGCTGCCAGCGTCGAAGGGCGGGGCCGGGGCATATTCCAGATCCAGCTGCACCCGCTGCGCAGTCTGTGGGTCGAACAACTCGGCGGCCAGGGTCAGGGCGAAGTCGATGCCCGCGGTGATGCCGCCGCCGGTGAACAGGTTGCCATCGCGCACCACTCGTTCATGGACGGGAATGGCCCCCAGCAGCGCCAACAACTCGTGGTAGGCCCAGTGGGTGGTGGCCCGCTTGCCCTGTAGCAGGCCGGCGGCACCGAGCACCAGGGAACCGGTGCAGACCGAGGTCAGGTAACGCACTTGGGCGGCCTGCTGGCGGAGAAAATCCAGCACCTGTGGGTCTTCCATCAAGGCCCCGACGCCGGCCCCGCCCGGTACGCAGAGCACATCCAGCGGCGGGCAAGCGGCGAAGCCAGTGGTGGCTTGCAGCAGCATCCCGGCACTGGAGCTGATCGGCCCTGGCTCCTTCCACAGCAAATGCACTTGCGTATCCGGCAGCGCCGCCAGCACGTCATAGGGGCCAGTCAGGTCCAGTTGCTGGACGCCTGGGAACAACAGAAAACCGATCTGCACGGCCATTGCGAGCTCCTTGTATCGATGGGGTGGACGAGCTGACTCTAGCCTTCTAGGATTTGGCGCATACGCCAACCTGCCCTCGATTTACGCCAATCATGCCCAGCACCGCGAAAAACGTCTTTGTCCTGGCTTTTGCCAACGCCCAGTTGCTGGATGTCACCGGGCCCTTGCAGGTGTTCGCCTCAGCCAATGACCGGGCCCGCGAGCGGGGGCTGCCGTTGCCCTATAACCCCCGGGTGGTGGCAAGCCCCGGCGGGGCGACCCTCAGTTCGTCGGGCCTGGCGTTGTTGGCCGACCCCCTGCCGGGCCTGGAGCAGGCTTGCGATACCTTGATCGTGGCCGGTGGCGGCGGGGTCTACGCGGCTGCCCGTGACCCGCAACTGGTGGCCTGGATCGCGAGCCGGGCGGGGGCGGCACGGCGGGTGGCCTCGGTCTGTACCGGGGCTTTCCTGCTGGCGGCCAGCGGCTGGCTGGATGGCCGACGGGTGGTGACCCACTGGACTCGCTGCGAGCAACTGGCCGAGGCCTATCCGCAATTGCGGGTCGAGGCCAACCCGATCTTCATCAACGACGGCCCGGTCTGGACGTCGGCCGGGGTCACTGCCGGCATCGACCTGGCGCTGGCCCTGGTGGAGGCTGACCTGGGGCGCGAGGCAGCCCTGGAAGTGGCCCGGCAACTGGTGGTGTTCCTCAAGCGCCCGGGCGGGCAGGCGCAGTTCAGCGTGACCCTGGCGCTGCAGAACGGTGGCGGGCGTTTCGATGGGCTGCACGCCTGGATCGCCGAGAACCTCAACCGGGAACTGACGGTGCCGGTGCTGGCCGAGCAAGCGGCCATGAGCGAGCGCAGTTTCGTGCGCCACTACCGCACCGACACCGGCCAGACCCCGGCCCGGGCGATCGAGCTGATCCGGGTGGAAACCGCCCGCCGCTTGCTGGCCGACACTGGCTTGTCGATCAAGCGCATTGCCGTGCAGTGCGGTTTTGGCAGTGAGGAGACTCTGCGCCGCAGCGTGTTGCGGGCCCTGGGCGTGACGCCCCAGGCCTATCGCGAACGTTTCGCCGCCACCCAGGAATCCTCCTGAGCCACTCTCAGTCCTGGACCAGGTTCAGTTGACCGTCGACATAGTGCACTTCGCGGCCCATCCAGCTCGGATCCACCTGGGGCAGCACCGCCGAGGGCTTGCGCAGTTCCCGCAGCAGGGTCGAGCCATGGGACAGGCGCCCGCCCATGCGTGCGATCACTGCCCGCGCCTGCTGGTAGTGGGCATGCCGACCGGGGTCGAGGGTGTCCTCCAGGAGGATGTCCACCCCGAGGATGCCCTGGGCCTGGCCCGGGTAGATCATGAAGCCACTGGCCTGCTCGCTGCCTTCGCGGCCGTCCTGCCAGAAGCTGCCACCGCGACTGCGCACCTGTTCGTGGGGGGCGAACCAGTAGTCGCGATCGGCCTCGGGCAGTGCATGGTGCAGGCCCATGAAGAGGCGCATCAGGTTGTCCCGGTACCATTCGCGCACTTGCAGGTAGTAGCCGCGCATGCCCGGCAGGCCCAGGCGATGGGCCAGGGCGACGGCCGGGCTCCAGCTTGGGAACGCCTGCAATGGCAGCGGCGCGCATGCTGGGCGCGCAGTGCCGGGATCGGTTTCCCAGGGCAACCGATGGGGGCTGTGCTCCAGGTTGTCGTAGGCGGTGGGCGGGCGACCGAGCAGGGCGCCACCGCTGCTGGCCAGGGCCGTGGCGATGCACAGGTTGCCCTGGACCACGAACACGTAGAAGCGGCTGAACCAGTCCGCCAGTTCCTGGCCCGAGGCCCCGGCCTCGCGCAGTTGCGCCAGTTCCCGTTCGAAGCGCCGCAGGCCCGGTTCCAGGCTCAGCAGGTGGCTGCGGGCGATGAATTGCATGCGCAGCAGGCGTGGTAGCGAACGCAGCAGGCGCAGGGGCCGCAAGGGCAGGGCCGGGGCCGCGCCACCGACTTCGGCGGCATAACCGGAGGAGGGCAGGCCCCAATCCGCCAGGCGCGCCAGGAACAGGTCGTTGTTGATGTAGGAGGCGCCGCCGAACAGGGCGGTAAACGGCTCGTTGTTCTCCAGTACCCGGCTGTCCCAGCGGGCCATGATCGCCGGGATGCTGGCCGCTGCCCGGCGCTGGCCGTACTCGACGAAGCGGCTGGGTTGTGGTGGCAGGATCTCGGCGATGTTGGCCGCGGTCAGGTGCCGGCGCCAGCCGTAGTCGCTGATCGGGCGGTATTGCAGCAGCCACAGTTGCTGGCCATCCCAGGCCCACTCGATGTCGCCGGGGACGTAGTGGAAAACCTTCAGCACCCCTTGCAGAAAGTCCCACAAGGCCTTGGCAGACAGGCCGTGGCGGGTGGTGAAGGTGCCGCTTTCCCAAGCCTGGCCCAGGCGCGACAGCACCGCCCGCTCGGGGCTGGCCTGGCCATCGGCGAGGCTTTCCAGGTGGCCCTCGACCCATTCCAGTTCCACCGCCAGGTGGCGCACGAAGGCGATCCCCGACAGCACCGGCTGGACGAAACGCTGCACCACCACTTCCTCGACCCCGCTCCGGCGCAGTTCGCTGATGCGTTGCGCCACTTCGCTGGCGGCCACCCGCAGGTAGGTGGTGCTGAGCCCGGCGTTGGCCGAGTCGGCCTGGTCTTCGCCATAGCTGGAGGAACGCACGGCCCACAGGGCATCGGGCTGGCTGGCCAGCAGCGATGGCAGGCGCGGATCCTCGGCGCTGTCCAGGCTCAGGGCGGCCGGCACCGGCTGGCCGGCCCATTGTGCAAGATGCAGGCGCCCGCCCTTGGTGTGGGCGACGAAGCCATCGTTGGGCGCCTCGATCCAGGCGACGAACTCGGCCGGCGCATCGATCCACGGGTAGTGGCCCCAGCCCGGGCGCAGGCTGACCCGCAGGTCGGCGCGGGCCAGGATCGCGCTCCAGGCTGCGGCCTGGGCGCTGCCGAGCAGTTGGTCCTGATCACCCCAGACCAGCTCCACCGGGTCTTCGATCCATTCCAGCAGTGGCAGCGCGGTGTCGGCCCGCAATTGCTCCCACAGCGGCACGAAGGCCCGGCAGCGGGCATAACCTGCGCCCATGCGCCGGTACTGCTGGGGGCTCCAGCGCTGGCGCGAGAACTTGTGGGCGAACCAGGCCGGACGCTGGCCGAGCAAGCGGTGGATCAACAGCCGCACCGGCAGTGGCGACATCAACGCCGGCAGGCGCCGCTGCCAGAGGAAGGCCCCCACCGGCGACAGCAGCACGCTGCGGGAGAAGTGCCCGGGACGGCGCTGCAAGGCATGCAGCACCACCAGGGCGCTGATGCCCACGGCGACGATGGCGTTGCCCGGGGCGGTCAGCGCCAGCAGGGCCTCGGCGTACTGCCCCAGGTCGTCGCACGGTGGTTGTGGGTTGTCGCCGAACCCCGGCAGTTCCAGGGTTTGCACTCGATAACGGCGAAAGTGCGGTACGGCATCGTCCCACCAGTCGCTGGCGCTGCCGTTGCCCGCCAGCAAGTACAACAGGGGCTTGCTCATCGAGGCTCCTCGGTTCAGGCCAGATCGCGCAGGGCGCTGTCCAGGGTCGGGTAGCGGAAGCGGTAGCCGGCCTGCAACAGCCGCGCCGGCACCACCTTCTGGCCATCGAAGAACAGCTGGGCCATTTCCCCGGCCAGAGCCCGCACCGGCGCTGAGGGTACATGCAGCCATACCGGGCGCTTGAGCAACTGGCCGACGCTCTCGGCGAACTGCCCCTGGCTCACGGCATCCGGGGCCACCAGGTTGTAGGTGCCCTCCAGGGATTCGTCGCGCATGGCGCGGGCCATCACTTGCAGCACATCGTCGCGGTGCACCCAGCTCATGATCTGCCGGCCATCACCCATGCGTCCGCCAAAACCGAAGTAGAAGGGCATCAGCAGCGGCTTGAGGGCGCCGCCGGGGCCGAACACGATACCCAGGCGCAGCACCACCTGGCGTACGCCGAAGCGTTTGGCGGGCTCGGCCGAGGACTCCCAGCGGGCGCACAAATCCGCCATGAAGCCTTCGCCGCGCTCGGCGTCTTCATCCAGTTCCTGGCTGGCATCGCGCACCCCGTAGAAGCCGATGGCCGAGGCCTGGATCCACAGGGCCGGCTTGTGCTGGGCGTGTTGCAGCCAATTGAGCAGGCCTTCGGTGGTGCCGACCCGGCTGGCCAGCAGTTGTGCCTGGCGCTTGGCCGACCAGCGCGGCCCGGCCACCGGGGCGCCGGCCAGGTTGATGATCACGTCGAACGCTTCGCCATGGCCCAGCTTGTCCAAAGAGCGCAGGCAGCGGGCGCGACCGTCGAACAGGTAGGCGGCGCGCAAGGGGTCCCGGGCCAGCACGCTGACCGTATGGCCGGCGTCGAGCAACTGGTTGACCAGCGCTTCGCCGATGAAGCCGGTGCCGCCGGTGACCAGCACCCGCTTGCCTGCGCCGCCGGTGAACGGATTGATCGCCTGCCCCTGGCGTTGCAGGCGCAGGGCCGCCAGGCCATCGCGAATCCCCGAGGCGCTCACGCCCACGGCGAACAGGCTCAGGGCCCAGCCCTGCCAGCCCAGGTCGATAGGGGCCAGGGCGCTGGGCAAGCGCGACCATTCCAGCAGTTGCAGGCCGTACAAGGCGAAGAAGGCACCGGCGTTGATCGCCAGCACCGTGTGCATGATGCGCTCGATGGCCGGCAGCTTGCGGCTGCGGTCCTCGACCACGAAGTCCCACAGGGTCAGGCCGATCTCCAGGGCGAACAGCAGGGCGATCACCAAGGCCCAGATGCCCTGGAACGCCAGGTGGGCGATGCCCATGAACAGCACGCCGTAGAAGCACGAGCGCAGGGCATGGATGCTCAGTTCCTTGCGTGCGCTGTGGCGTTGCGGCAGGGCCACGGTGAGTTCGTGGTGGTAGAGGGTGTCCAGGGCGCCCAGCACCCCTTGGGCGAGCAGCAGGGCGACGGCCCACTGCAGGAACGGCAAGTCAGCCACGATGATGAAGTCCTTTTACGAAAGAGAGCGAGAGGTAAGGCGGTCGTGGCGGTACAGCCAGGCCAAAGGTGGCAGCAGCACCAGCAGGGCGAAGCTGTCGATCCACAGATGGGACGACATGCCCACCTGCCAGGACAGCCACATGTCCTGGGGCGCCCAGAGGACGATCCCGGCCATCAGCCAGGCCCAGGCCGCCGGCGCGCGCAGGCGATCGCCCAGGTACACCAGGGCCAGCAGGTACAGGGCGTAGCTTTGCAGGGTGGCGCCGAACAGGCCCAGCCACCAGACCTGCTGGGCCCGGGCCGGCGCCGGGGCGGCGGCGCCCCAGAAGGCTTGTTCGATAGTGGCCAGGTAGTCGTTGAACAGCGCCTGGTGGCCGGCCCAGGTCAGCAGCAGGCCGGCGAGCAAGTGGCCGGCGCCGGCGGCGTACAGCCAGAGCACCAGGCCCCGGCGCAGGCCAGGGCGTGAAGAAGAGGCGGCGGATAACATTCCATGTCCTGTGGGGGGATCGAGGTCGCGCAGTGTACCGATTTTTCCCCCGCCATGGCGTGCGCCAGTCGCGCTCTTCAAGCGTCTTGCAGCAGTTCCAACAGGGCCTCGAGGGTGGCTTGCGGCGCCTCCTGGGGCACGTTGTGGCCGACCCCGGGCAAGATCCGCCGTTCATAACCGCGGGTGAACTGCGGGCCGTCGGGGTCCGGCACCAGCGGCGCACCGACGCCATCGTCGGCGCCGCACAGGGCGATGGTCGGTACCTGGATCGGCGGCTGGGCCAGCAGCGCCTGCTCGATGGGTTCCAGCGCCGGATCGCCCGGGGCGTAGCCGAAGCGATGGCGATAGGAGTGGATCACCACCTCGACGAAATCCGGATTGTCCAAGGACGGCGCGCTCAACCCATAGAGCCCGGGCCCTTGTTGCCAGGTCGGCGACCACAGGCGCCACAGCAGCTTGCAGAACTCCTGGCGGTTGGCGCGCAGGCCGTCCACCCCGCGCTGGGTATTGAAGTAATACTGGTACCAGAGCTGCAGCTCGGTTTCCGGAGCCCGGGGCTCACAGGCCTTGGCGATGTTCTGGATGTTGTAGCCGTCGGCGCTCATCAGGCCGCGCACCCGGTGCGGCCAGAGGGCCGCGACGATGCACGCCGCGCGTCCGCCCCAGTCGTAGCCGGCCAGGGTGGCCGTGGGCAGTTGCAGGGCATCCATCAGCTCCAGCAGGTCCTGGGCCAGTGCCGCCTGTTGCCCGGAACGCATGATCCCCGGGTGGGTGAAGCGCGTCGGCCCATAGCCGCGCAGGTACGGCACGATCACTCGATAGCCGCGCTCGGCCAGGGGCGGGGCGATCTCGTCGTAGGCCCGTGGATCGTAGGGAAAACCGTGCAGCAGGATCACCGGCTCGCCACCACGCGGGCCGTGTTCCTCGTAGGCGATATGCAGGCTGGCAGTGGTGGCGTGATGCAGGGCGGCTGGGCTGGGCATGGCGACTCCGGAGTTCGGTGGCTCGCAACACCCTAGCGCAAAAATGGCTTGCAGGTGATCTACAGCGATTCGTACTGGCCCTCATCGTCCACGTAGAACACTTCGCTGAGGTACCAGCGCTGGTCACGGAAGATCAGCTGGTAGTGATAATCGGCGGCAAACCCCGTACCGGGCGTGATCGCCCGGGTTTTCACCAGCGCGCGATCACCGGTACGGCTGCTCGAGAGAACTTGCTCATAGCCCGTGCCGTGGCTGGCCGGGGAGGTGAAGGCAATCGGCTGGCCCTGGAAGCCCGGCAGGCAGAACTTGGCCAGCAACCGGGCGTACTCCTGCTGCGCCAGGTCGAGCGATTGCAGGGGCGCGTCCACCGGCTGGCGTGCGCTGGCGTTGTCGCTCCACTGCTGATAGTCGGCAATGAACTGGCGCACCAGAGCTTCGGGGGAGTCGCTGAACGAGGCGCACAGGGCGACGTTGCTGAACAGCAGGGCAAACAGGGCGACCAGTGTTTTCATCGGGGTGGTGTCACTCGTGGTGGTTTCGTGGCTCAGGCTTCATGCAGACCGTCGGCGTCGCGCCAGTAGAGCGTGGATTCGTACTGGAACGAGAGGATGAACAGCGCCTCGCTGTTCTGGGCAATGCTGTCCAGCAGTCGTCGCAGGTCATCCAGGGCGCTGTGGCCCTCGGGTTCGGGGCCCTTGATGCGCAAGTAGCAGCGCAGGCCGACGGCGAAGTCGCAGCCTTTGCGGTCTTCGGCGCGGATTTCGGGCTCCAGGTTCGAATCCTCGTTGTCAAGGCTCAGCCCTGATGGGAAGGTCGCCTGCAGGCCTCCGGACGCTGGGGCCATTTCGGCTCCCGCAAGACCCTCCAGCAGACGGCCGAGCAGCGCCGTGGTCAGGCGTTTGTCGGCTTCAAGGTGCAACTCCAGGCTCATGAGGGGGCTCCAGGGGAAAGTCGAGGGGCGGATTCTAGCGCGGTGTCGCTCGCCGCACCGGCTTCACTTGCAGGTCGGTGCTGTGGACACGCTGCTTGAAGGAGGAGCGCCATTTTTCACCTCAGGCCAAGGGCGCCGGCTGGCGCAGGCCGATGCAGTTGCCCCAGGGGTCCTGCACCTGGCAGATCCACTCGCCACCTTCGATGGCCATGGGGCCGCGATACAAGCGACCGCCCAGGGCCTCCAGGCGCTGCAGTTCACCGGATAGGTCGGCGACGCGCCAGTACACCACGCTGCCCGCCGGGCCCTGGCCGACCTTGGCGTCGCTGGGGACGATTTCCAGGGCCAGCTCGCCCAGTTGCAGGTGCCCGAAATCATCGGGCTCATGCCGCACCCGGCGGGCCTGGGGAAACGCCTGGGCGTACCAGTCAGTGGCGGCGCGCCAGTCGGCGGCGTGGATCATCACGGCGATGATCGGTGAGTCGGGCATGGGCACATCCATTGGGCCGGGGGAGGAGGGCGCCTGTGCTCACAGGCGGCGCTCAAGGTTGCCAGACCTCCTTGTCGCCGCTCAAGCGCCGGTCGAGGAAACAGGCCGCGCTGATCAGCGCCAGGTGGGTCAGGGCCTGGGGCGTATTGCCCAAGTGACGGCCGTGGGGGTCGAACTCCTCGGCGTACAGGCCCAGGGGGTTGGCATAACGCAGCAATTGCTCGAACTCCAGGTGCGCCTGCTCCAGGCGCCCGGCCCGGGCCAGGCATTCGACGTACCAGAACGAGCAGGCGGCGAACGCGCCCTCGGTACCGTCCAGGCCGTCGATCCGGCTGTCGTCGTTGCGGTAGCGATAGACCATGCCGTCGCGCACCAGGCTGTTCTCGATGGCCTCCAGGGTGGAGAGCCAGCGTGGATCACGGGCACCGACGAAGCGTACCAGCGGCATCAACAGCATCGAACCGTCCAGGGCGGTGCTGCCGATGCGCTGGACGAAGTGCCCGCGCTCTTCGTTCCAGAACTGGCTCCAGATGTCGTCGTAGATGGCCTGGCGGGCCTGGTCCCAGCGGGCGAAGGGCGCCGGCAGCGAGCGCTTGGAGGCCAGGCGGATGGCCCGGTCCACCGCCACCCAGCACATCAGCCGCGAATGCAGGAAATGATGCTGCTCGCCGCGCATCTCCCAGATTCCCACGTCCTTGTGCTGCCAGCCGGCGCACACCCGGTCCACCACCTGCACCGTGTGTTTCCAGCCCTCGTGGGAGATTCCTTCGCCGTACTTGTTCACCAGGTACACCGCATCCAGCAGCTCGCCGAAGATGTCCAGCTGCACTTGTTCGTAGGCCTGGTTGCCGATGCGCACCGGCTGTGCGCCGCCGTGGCCGGACAGGTGCGCAAGCTCCATTTCCGGCAGTTCCTGGCGCCCGTCGATGCCATACAGCACGTTGAGTTTCGTCGGCTTGCCATGGCAGTCGCTGACCCGCCCGCGCAGCCAGCGCATGTAGGCGTTGGCTTCCTCGACGTAGCCCAGGCGCATGAAGGCGTAGACGGTGAACGAAGCATCGCGGACCCAGGTGTAGCGGTAGTCCCAGTTGCGTATCCCGCCCGGGCTTTCCGGCAGGCCGAAGGTCGCCGCGGCGAGAATCGCGCCGTGGCGCCTGGAGGTCAGCAGCTTGAGCGCCAGGGCCGAGCGATTGACCATCTCGCGCCACCGCCCGCGGTAGTTGGAGCGCCCGATCCAGTCGCGCCAGAACCTCAGGGTGCGGCTCAGGTGCAGGTCGCCGGCGCCGCATTGCACCCGCGGATCGTCACTGCCGCCGAGGATGAACTCGGCGCTCTGGCCTTGTTCCAGCTCGAATTCGGCCACGGCCGCGTCCTGTTCCAACTGCAGTGGCCGGTCGCCCACCAGGCGCAGGCCGGGCTGGCCGGGGGCCTGGAAGCACACCGCGGCGCCGTCCATCCGCGCCTGGGTGCTGGCCCTGGCGTAATCCAGCCGTGGCGCGCAGTGCAGGTGCAGCCTGGCCCGGCCGCTGACCACCCGGACCCGGCGGATCAGCAGCGGCAACAGCTCGACGTCTTCATCGATGGCCAGCAGGTCGGTGACTTCCACCACCGCCTCGTTGCCCAGCCAGCGGGTCTGCAGGACGTTGCTGTCGGGCAGGTAGATCTGCTGGCGGCGGGCATTGGCCAGCGCCGGCGCCAGCTGGAAGATCCCGGCGCTGGGGCTGTCCAGCAGGGCGCAGAAGATCGTCGGGCTGTCGAATTCCGGCCAGCAGAAGAAGTCGATGCTGCCCTGGTCGTCCACCAGGGCGGCGCTGCGCATGTCGCCGATGATGCCGTGGGCGTCGATGGGACGCTGGGTCGCAGGATGCTGCTCAGCCATGGCCGCAAGACTCCGGGTTCAGGCCCATGCCACAGGCGATGAGCGGGGCGAAGGTCAGGCCAGGCGAGGACGCCCGGCTTCTGTTGAGCTGACCTGCGCAGCGCCCCGGGAGTTCACTCAGGGCTTGGTGCGTAATCCCCGCAACAGCAGTTCCAGGCCCTGCAGCGCTTGTTCCAGGCGTTGTCCGGGCGCTGTGTCGGCGGCGATCCACAGCGCGGTATCCACCAGGCTGCCATTGACCAGGCGGGCCAGGGCCTGGCTCGGCGCGGGGCTGATGATCCCGGCCTCGGCCAGGGCTTGCAGGCGCCGGCCCAGGGAGTCGATGCAGTGTTCCTGGGCCGGCAGGCGTTCGCCCAGGACGGCCCGGGCGTCCTGCAGGACGATGCGCCGGATTTCCGGCTCCTGGGCCATCTCCAGGTAGGCCCGGCAACGCCGGGTAAAACCCTCCCAGGGATCGCCGGCCTGGTCGCTGACCCGGTCCAGGCGGGCGTCCATCTCGCTGTCGATCTGCTCCACTACCGCGGCCAGCAGGCCTTGCTTGTCACCGAAGTGGTGATACAAGGCACCTCGGGTCAACCCGGCTTCAGCGGTCAGGTCGTCCATGGAAGTCTTGGCGTAGCCCAGGCGGGCAAAGGCCAGGCGGGCGCTGGCAATCAGCTTGGCGCGGGTGGCCTCGATCATTTCGGCGCGCGGGCGGCTGCTCATGAAAACAATTCTCCAACACATGATGGATTGACATACGCGGCGTATGTTTTCATGCTTTTTAACATACGCGGCGTATGTGTAGCTACTGCAAAGCCGCCCTGAGGACCCATAAGGAGTCGTTGTACATGGCAAACCCCTACCGCGAGTTGTTCAAGGCCCCCGGCAGCCGGGCGTTCGTGCTGGCCGGGATGATCGCGCGCATGCCGATCTCCATGACCGGCATCGGCCTGATCACCATGCTGGCGCAGTTGCACGGCGGCTACGCCCTGGCCGGTTCGGTGGCGGCCACCTTCGCCCTGGCCACGGCATTCTGTGCGCCCCAGGTCTCGCGCCTGGTGGACCGCTTCGGCCAGGGCCGGGTTTTGCCTGTGGCGGCCGGGCTGGGTGGCGGCGCCTTGCTGGCGCTGTTGCTGTGCACCCGCTTGCAGGCCCCGCACTGGACCTTGTTCCTCTTTGCCGCCCTCGCCGGTTGCATGCCCAGCATGTCGGCCATGGTCCGGGCCCGCTGGACCGAACTGTACCGAGGGCAGCCGCAGTTGCAGACCGCCTACGCCCTGGAGTCGGTGCTGGACGAGGTGTGCTTCATCGTCGGCCCGCCGATCTCGGTCGGCCTCAGCGTCGGCCTGTTTCCCGAGGCCGGACCGCTGGTGGCGCTGCTGATGCTGGCGCTGGGGGTAGGGCTGTTCGTGGTGCAGAAATCCACCGAGCCGCCGGTCCATCCCCATGACGAAGAGCATTCGGGGTCGATCATCCGTTCCGGGCAGATCCGCATGTTGCTGTTGCTGATGACGGCCATGGGCACCATTGTCGGCGTGGTGGACGTGGTCAGCGTTGCGTTTGCCCAGCAACAGGGGCAACCGGCGGCGGCGAGCATCGTGCTGTCGATGTACGCCACCGGTTCGTGCCTGGCGGGTATCGCCTTCGGGGCCTTGAAACTGTCCACGCCATTGCCCCGCTTGTTCATGTACAGCGGCATCGCCACGGCCGTCACCACCTTGCCGTTGTTGCTGGCCGGCAACGTCCTCGGCCTGTCGCTGGCGGTGTTCGTCGCCGGGCTGTTCTTCTCCCCGACCCTGATCGTGGCCATGGCCCTGGTGGAGCGTATCGTGCCGCCGGCCAAGCTCACCGAGGGTTTGACCTGGCTGGTCACCGGCCTGGGTATTGGCGTGGCCTTGGGGGCGGCGGGTTCCGGCGCCCTGGTGGATCACTTCGGTGCCCGCAGCGGTTTCTGGCTGGCCCTGGCCGGTGGAGGGGTGGTGTTGGGCGCGGCGCTGCAAAGCTATCGGCGTTTGCGTTGAGGGCAATCGGGACTAATTTGTCTCGGGCGTATCGCGTTTTGCTTGTGCAGCCCCTGGAAAAAGGTCCCGAGCCACCGAGGTGAATCACCCCCGGTTTGGGCTGGCCCAATCGGTTTTCAGGGGCGTGCCGAGCGATCATTTGTCGAGGGATAACCGTGACCCAGTTGAACCTGCTGTGCCTGCCGTATTCCGGAGCCAGTGCCATGGTCTATAGCCGCTGGCGGCGCAAATTGCCGGAGTGGCTGCACCTGTCGCCGGTAGAGCTACCCGGGCGTGGCGCCCGCTTCGCCGAACCCTTTCACACCGACATGCGTGAGCTGGCCGGGCAATTGGCCCTGGAAATCCGGGACACTTTGCGTGCGCCCTATGCCTTGTTCGGCCACAGCCTGGGGGCCTTGCTGGCCTGTGAACTGGCCCATGCCCTGCGGGCCCTGGGTTGCCCGGAACCGGTGGCGCTGTTCGCTTCGGGAACCGCAGCACCGACCTTGCGCACCGAATACGACCGAGGTTTTGCCGAACCCAAGACCGATGCGCAACTGATCGAGCAATTGCGCACCCTCAACGGCACCAGTGAGGAAGTGCTGGCCAACCGGGAGTTGATGAACCTGACGTTACCGATCCTGCGGGCCGACTTCCTGTTGTGCGGGCGCTTCCGTCCACTGCAACGCCCGCTGCTCAATTGCCCGGTGCACGTGCTGGGCGGCAGGGCCGATCGCGCCACCACCGAACAGTTGATCGGCTGGAGCAAGGAGACCCATGGCGGGTTCTCGGTGGACATGCTCGCCGGTGGGCATTTCTTCATCCATGAACATGAGGCCAGGGTGCTGAGCCTGATCAAGGGGCACCTTGAGGTGCATCGGCGCCGCCACCAGCCACAAGTCGCCATGTCCCTGTAGCCGCTAAGGGCTACAGGCGGTTCAAGCGTCGCAGGGCGTGGCCCTGCGACGCGGATCAACCCAGCGAAGTGCCCATGCGCCAATAACCCATCAGGGTCAGGTTGCGCCGCTCCTGGCCGCGCTCGTTGATCAGATGGCGGCGGATCTTCATCACCGTGGCCGATTCGCCGGCGACCCAGGCATAGAACTGGTTGTCCGCTGGCGCTGCGGTTTCCCAAGGACGTTCCTGTTCGTCGCGCCCGGCATTCTTGACCGGTCGTCTTCCAGCGCTGGGTGGTGGCAGCTCGGCCAGCTCCCGAGCGGCATGGATCAAGGGTTCGCCATGCTGGGCGTCGAGCAGGTCGCGAGGCAGCCAGTTCAACCGGGTTAGCGGGTGGCAGCCCAGCTCGATGCAGTCATGTTCGTGGGGTACCTCGATGAACACCTGCACATCCGGGTAGTCCGGGTATTGCTTGAGTTCTTCGAGAATCCCGGCAATGGCAGGCAGGGCGGTTTCGTCACCCATCAGCAAAACCTTGCGGATGCCGCTCGGTGGAATCCATTCATAGCCGCCGGGGTCGCCACTGAAGGCCTTGTTCGGCACCACCATTTGCAAGCGGTCGCCTGGCCGGGCACAAGTGGCCCAGCTCGAAGCCGGCCCATTGATCCCATGCAGCACGAAGTCCACATCCAGCTCCGCCGGTTGCAGGCGCAGCGCTCGGATGGTGTAGGTGCGCATCGGTGGTTGCTGCTCGCTCGGCAGCTTGCGCCGCACGGCATGCCAGTCGCCCTCCACCGGCAATTGCGGGGGGCTACCGTCGGCCGCGGGAAACAGCAGCTTGATGCGCTGGTCCGGGGCCAGGGTGCGGGCCTGGGCGATGTCATCGCCGCTGAATACCAGGCGCACCAGGGAGGGGCTGAGGGCAATGCGCTGCTTGAGTTCGACGTTGATCACCCGGTAGCCCTTGGGTTTTGGTCGGTCGATACCGGTCAGTTTGCGCAAGCCTTGGGCGAGGATGTCGGTCAGCGATTGGGCGGAAGACATGAGCATTACCTGCTGCTGGAAGGATTGAAGAAGAAACGAAGGATTACTGGGTGGATTTACCGCCGCCGCTGACCCTCCAGTGGCCTGTAGAGGCATGCGCATTGGTCGTTTGGGCGGTGCGCGGAGTTAATTTTTCCGGGGCTTCATCCGTTCCGTAGGGATGACTGGGCTAGTGCCCGATACCCAACAAGTAAGTACGGATGACTCCCGATGAATGCAGAAGACTCCTTGAAGCTCGCCCGCAGATTCATTGAACTGCCGCTGGAAAAGCGTCGGCTGTTCTTGAAGGCGCTGGACAAGGAAGGTGTCGATTTCTCTCTGCTGCCTATTCCTGCGGAGGTCGCTGTACCTGGCCGCCAGGCGCTGTCCTATGCGCAGCAGCGCATGTGGTTCCTTTGGCAGCTCGATCCGCAGAGTGCCGCCTACAACCTGCCGAACGCTGTCCGCCTGCGAGGGCCTTTAGATCGCGGGCTGCTGGCCCGGGCCTTCGATTGGTTGCTGGACCGCCACGAGAGTCTGCGCACGGTGTTTCGTCTGGAAGAAGACGAGCCTCGGCAAGTCATCCTGGAGGCCCGGGTGGCTATCGACCACCAGGATCTGTGTGGGCTCGCTCCCGAGCAGCGCGAGGCTGAAGTACAGCTGCGGGCCGATGCCGAGGCTCGCCGGCCTTTCGATCTGCAGCAAGGGCCGTTGCTACGGGTTTGTGTGTTGGAGTTGGGCGCGCAGGAGCATGTCATGCTCCTGACCTTGCACCACATCGTTGCTGATGGTTGGTCGATGGGGGTGCTGATCGAGGAATTCCTGCGTGCCTACGATGCTTTGGTCGAGGGTGAATCCCTTGATGTCCAGGCCTTGCCGATCCAGTACCGCGACTATGCCTTGTGGCAGCGCAGCTGGCTGGAGGCGGGAGAGCAGGAGCGGCAGTTGGAGTACTGGCGGGCGAAGCTTGGGGACGAGCATCCGGTTCTGCAACTGCCGACCGATCATCCGCGCCAGGCCCATTCCAGCCGTCAGGGGCGCCGTCTGGACCTCGACCTGGACCCTTCCCTGGCCCAGCAGTTGGGGGGCTTGGCCCGCAAGCAGGGAGTGACGCTGTTTGCCGTATTGTTGGCTGGGTTCAAGCTGCTGCTGTCTCGATACAGCGGTCAGCAGGATATCCGTGTCGGTGTGCCGATCGCCAACCGCACGCGCCAGGAAGCCGAAGGCTTGATCGGCTTTTTCGTCAATACCCAGGTGTTGCGTACGGAGTTGAGCCCGCAGGTGACGGTCGAGCAATTGCTGGCCGATATCCGCGAGACCACCCTGGGTGCGCAGGCTCATCAGGAGTTGCCTTTCGAACGCCTGGTGGAGGCGTTGCAGCTGGAGCGCAGCCTGAGCCACAGCCCCTTGTTCCAAGTGCTTTACAACCATCAGCCGCAAGTTACCGAACTGGCCGCCTTGCGCAGTCGTTCGGGGCTGGAGGTACAGGCACTGCCACGCAACGAGCGAACCGTACAATTCGACCTGACGCTGGATACCTTCGAGCGTGGTGGTCGCCTGCAAGCGGCTTTTACCTACGACTGCCAGCTCTTCGAGCAGTCGACCATCGAGCGCATGGCGGGGCATTGGCAGAACCTGCTGTGGGCGATGGTGCGCGAGCCGCACTCGGCGATTGCCGAGCTGACGCTACTCGATGCCGGCCAGGTCCGCGAAACCCTGGATCGGGGCGCCGGAATGGTCCAGTCATTCAGCGCCGATTCGGTGCTCGACCTGTTCAGTGAGCAGGTTCGTTTGCAGCCCGATGCGCCGGCCCTGGTATTCGGTGAGCGCGTATTGACCTACCGCGAGCTGGAACAGCAAGCCGATCGACTGGCCGTGGCTCTCCTGGCGCGTGGAGTGGGGCCGGAGGTGCCGGTGGGCATCGCCGTGGAGCGCTCGCTGGAAATGGTGGTCGGTTTGCTGGCGGTACTCAAGGCCGGTGGTGCCTATGTGCCGCTGGACCCGCAATATCCCGAACAACGCCTGGGCCATATGCTCGAGGACAGTGGCGTGCGTCTGTTGTTGAGCGAGTCCCGGGTCCAGGATCGTTTGCCCGTGGCGAGCCAGGTCGGTGTCCTGTTGCTGGACCGCCCGGATAACTGGGCCCCGATTGTCGGCCATTCGGCCACGCTACCGCGGGTCGAGGCGGCGAACCTGGCGTACTCGATCTACACCTCAGGTTCCACTGGCACGGCCAAGGGGGTCAGCATTTCCCATGGAGCCCTGGCCAACTACGTGCAGGCGATCATCCAGCGCCTGCCCCTGGGGGCTGCGCGCAATATGGCGGTGGTCTCGACCATTGCCGCCGACCTGGGGCATACCACGTTGTTCGGCGCCCTGTGCTCCGGTAGTTGCCTGCATATCATCGATCTGGATACCGGCTTGGATGCCGAGGCCTTTTCGGCCTATCTGCATGTGCAGCAGATCGACGTGTTGAAGATCGTCCCTTCGCATCTGCTGGCGCTGATGGGGTGCGAGCAGCCGGCGCGTTCCTTGCCAAGGCAGTGCCTGGTACTGGGAGGGGAGGCTTGCCCCACCGGGCTGGTAGCGAGAATCAAGGCATTGGCACCAGAATGCGCGGTGTTCAACCACTACGGCCCGACGGAAACCACGGTGGGCGCCCTGACCATGGCCGCTGACGTGGTGGATGATGCGCGGGCTGTGGTGCCCCTGGGATTGCCCCTGGCCAACGTGCGTGCCCATGTACTGGATGCATCGTTACAACCGGTGGCCGCTGGCACTCCTGCCGAGCTCTACGTGGGCGGAGCTGGGCTGGCGCGTGGCTATCATCGCCGGGCGGCATTGACTGCCGAGCGCTTTGTCCCTGACCCCTTCAGCGATGGCCAACGCCTGTACCGGACCGGGGATCTGGCGCGTTACCTGGACGATGGCATGCTCGATTACCTGGGGCGAATCGACCATCAGGTGAAGATTCGTGGTTACCGTATCGAGCTGGGTGAGATCACCTCTGCCCTCAAGCAACTGCCCGGGGTCGAGGATGCGGTGGCGCAGGTGGTGCGGCCGGCCGATGAGCCGCAAGTGGCGGCCTATGTCGTACTGGCCGGGGGGCTGGTGGCGGAGGAGGCCTGGCAGGAGATTCGCCGGCAACTGGCCACAACGTTGCCGGACTACATGGTGCCCATGCATTTCGTGGCGCTGGAGCACATGCCACTGACTCCGAACGGTAAGCTGGATATGCGGGCACTGCCTGCGTTGCAACAGCAGGTATCGGTCGAGGTCCATGTGGCGCCGGTCAGCGAACTGCAACAGCGGATTGCGTCGATCTGGCAAGAGGTACTCAAGGTCGAGCGCGTAGGCCTGGGTGACAACTTCTTTGCCCTGGGCGGCCATTCATTGCTGGCGACCCAGATTATCTCTCGCGTGCGGCGGCTGTTGTCGGCTGATGTGCCCTTGCGCGTGCTGTTCGAGACGGCGCGCCTGGACGAGTTCGTCGAGCAGGTGCAGAACTGTGCCGCCGCTAGCCTGCCGACCATCGAGGCCGTGCAGCGTGGGGTGCCGCTGCCGGTGTCCCATGCCCAGCAGCGGCAGTGGTTGTTCTGGCAGATGCACCCGCACAGCACTGCTTATCACACACCGATCATCGTGCGGCTCCAGGGGGTATTGGACCCGGAGGCACTGCGGCAGACCTTCCAGGTCCTGGTACAGCGCCATGAAGCCTTCCGCACCACTTTTACCCAGAACCAGGACTCCCTGTGCCAGGTCGTACACCCTCAGGGCGAGATTGCCCTGGCTTGGGAGAGTCTTGCCCCGGGCCTGTCCCACGAGGCGATCCGGGCTCGCGCCCTGGCAGAGACCCAGGAGTTGTTCGATCTGGAGCGCGGGCCGCTGTGTCGGGCCCGCGTCCTGCAGATTGCGGAGCAGGACTGCCTGTTGGTGGTGACGCTGCACCACATCATTTCCGATGGTGCATCCATGAGTGTGCTGGCGCGGGAATTCGTTGCGCTCTACCGCGGCTTCGTCCAGGGACATGTTGCGCAGTTCGATGAGTTGAGCGTGCAGTACGCCGACTATGCCAGCTGGCATCGGGCCTGGCTCGAGCAAGGAGAGCAGCAGCGCCAGCTGGACTACTGGCGCGAGCAACTGGGGTTGGAGCACCCGGTGCTGGAGCTGCCGGTGGATCACCCGCGCCAGGCGCTGGTCAGCCATCGGCAGGAGCGTTTGGGGTTGCGTTTGCCGGTGGATCTGGAGCAAGGGCTGCGCCGCTTGGCGCAGGCCCACGACATGACGCTGTTCCAGCTGTTCCTCGGGTCCTTCGCGCTCTTGCTCCATCGCTACTCGGATCAACCGGATATCCGCATCGGGGTTCCGGTGAGCAATCGACGCCACCAGGAAATGGAAGGCGTGATGGGTTTCTTCGTCAACACCCTGGTCATGCGCGTCGACCTGGCGCCGAGCCTCGTCGTAGGGCAGTTGCTGCGCCAGGTGAAGGCGACCGCGTTGGCCGCCCAGGCCCACCAGGACCTGCCATTCGATCGCCTGGTGGATGCCCTCAAGCCGCAGCGTGCGCTGGACCAGAACCCGCTGTTCCAGGTGATGTACAACCATTTGAGCATCGCCGGAGAAAGTACCGATGGCACCAGCCTGCCAGGGCTTGTGGCGCAAGAAATGGTCCTTCAGGGCGGCACGGCGCAATTCGACCTGACCCTGGAGACCCTGGAGACTGACGCGGGGATCAATGCATCGTTCATCTACGCCGGCGAGCTGTTTGAGGTTTCGACTATCGAGCGTCTTGCCGATCATTGGCGAAACCTGCTGCAGGGCATGCTCGAGCCGCAGCAAGCGATCGGCGAGCTGCTGATGCTGAACCAGGACGAGCAGCGGCGCATTCGCCAGGAGTGGGACCACACCGATGTGGTCTACCCGACTCACCGCTTTGTCCATCAACTGTTCGCCGATCAGGCGGCCAAGGCCCCGGACGCGCCGGCAGTGTTCTTCGCCGAGCAGCGCCTGAGCTATCGCGAGCTGGATACGCAAGCCAACCAACTGGCGCACAAGCTGATCGAGCTGGGAGTGGGCCCGGAGGTACGGGTGGCCATTGCCATGCCGCGCTGCGCGGAGATCATGGTGGCCTTCCTGGCGGTGCTCAAGGCCGGCGGTGTCTATGTGCCGCTGGATATCGAATACCCCCAGGACCGCCTGCGCTACATGATGCAGGACAGCGGCGCGTGGCTGCTGCTGACCCAGGATCACCTGCTGGAGCGCTTGCCGATCCCGGACGGTTTGCCGACCCTCAGCGTCGAAGGCGCGGCGGATTTTGCGGCCTATCCTGCGACCAGCCCGGAGGTGGATCTGGCCGAGGAAAACCTGGCCTATGTGATCTACACCTCCGGCTCCACCGGCTTGCCCAAGGGCGTGGCGGTGTCCCATGGCCCGCTGGCCATGCACAGCCTGGCCACCGGCGAGCGTTATGAAATGAGCCCGGCGGACTGCGAGCTGCATTTCATGTCCTTCGCCTTCGACGGCTCCCACGAAGGCTGGATGCACCCGCTGATCTACGGCGCCAGCGTGCTGATCCGCGACGATAGTGTGTGGTCGCCGGAATTCACCTACGAACAGATGCATCGCTACGGTGTCACCGTCGGTGTGTTCCCGCCGGTGTACCTGCAACAACTGGCGGTACACGCCGAGCGCGACGGCAACCCACCGGCGGTGCGGGTCTACTGCTTCGGCGGCGATGCCGTGCCCCAGGCCAGTTACGACTTGGCCTGGCGAGTGCTGCGTCCGAAGTACATCTTCAACGGCTACGGCCCGACCGAGACGGTGGTTACGCCGTTGATCTGGAAGGCTAAGGCGGGGGACCCGTGCGATGCAGCTTATGCGCCGATCGGCAACATCGTTGGCAACCGCAGCGCCTACGTGGCCGATGCCAACCTCAACCTGTTGCCGGTGGGCGTGGCGGGCGAGCTGTACCTGGGTGGGCTGGGCGTAGCCCGGGGTTACCTGGATCGTCCGGGGCTGACGGCGGAACGCTTTATCCCTGACCCCTACAGCACCACCGGTGCCCGGTTGTACCGCAGCGGTGACCTGACGCGCTACCGTACCGACGGCCTGGTGGAGTACGTGGGGCGTGTCGACCACCAGGTCAAGGTGCGGGGCTTCCGTATCGAGCTGGGCGAGATCGAAGCGCGCCTGCTGGAGCAGGACCCGGTGCTGGAAGTGGCGGTGATCGCCCAGCCAGGGCCGAGCGGCCAGCAACTGGTGGGCTATATCGTGCCGGTGGACGCCGAGGTGGCATCGAGCAACGAGCGCCAGGCGCAGTTGCGCGAGAGCATCAAGGCCCGCCTGCGGGAAAGCCTGCCGGACTACATGGTACCGACCTACCTGCTGTTCCTCGAAGCACTGCCGCTGACACCGAACGGCAAGCTGGACCGCAAGTCGCTGCCGAAAGTCGATGCGCAGCTGATGCAGCAGACCTACGTGGCGCCGCAAAACGAGCTGGAACAACAGATCGCCGCGATCTGGGCCGATGTGCTGAAGCTTGAGCAGGTGGGCGTCACCGATAACTTCTTCGAGCTGGGCGGTGACTCGATCATCTCGATCCAGGTGGTCAGCCGGGCGCGGCAAGCCGGTATCCGCTTCACCCCCAAGGACCTGTTCCAGCACCAGACGGTGCAGGGGCTGGCCACGGTGGCGGAGCAGGGCGAGGGCGGTTTGCAGATCGACCAGGGCCCGGTGCGCGGGCAGATGCCGCTGCTGCCGATCCAGCAGTGGTTCTTCGAGACACCGGTGCCGGAACGGCATCACTGGAACCAGTCGGTGCTGCTCAAGCCATTGAAGACCCTGAGCGCCAAGGCATTGGAGCAGGGCTTGCATGCCTTGCTCGAACATCACGACGGCCTGCGGCTGAATTTTGTTGAGAAAACCCCAGCCTGGGTCGCAACTTATACGCCGCTGGGGCAAGTGACCTCGGCGCCGTTGGCAGCGATGCAAACCGATGCGTTGTTGTGGCTGGCGGACAATGTCACCGAAGGTTCGCTGCCATCCTTGTGCGATGCGGCGCAACGCAGCCTCGAGCTGCAACAGGGGCCTTTGCTGCGTGCAGTGCTCTTCACTCTACAAGACGGCTCCCAGCGCTTGTTGCTGGCTATCCATCACCTGGTGGTGGATGGAGTGTCCTGGCGAGTGCTGCTGGAGGATCTGCAGCAAGCCTTGGCGCAGCAAGCTGCCGGGCAAGCCATCAAGCTGCCGGCCAAGACCAGTTCTTTCCAGTCTTGGGCTGGGCAATTGCAGGCCTATGCCGGCAGCGCGGCGTTGCAGCAGGAGCTGGGTTACTGGCAGGCGCAGCTACAAGGCGTAGAGTCGGACTTGCCCTGTGATCGGGCCACCGGCCAGACAGTGCTCCAGGATGCACTGAGCGTCAGCACCGAGCTGGACCAGATTCATACCCAGCGTTTGTTGCAAGATGCCCCAGCGGCTTACCGCACCCAGATCAATGACCTGCTGCTCACCGCACTGGCCCGGGTCATCACCCGCTGGACTGGCCAGGACAGCGCCCTGGTGCAGTTGGAAGGCCACGGCCGTGAGGAGCTGTTCAACAGTATCGATCTGAGCCGCACCGTGGGTTGGTTCACCAGCGTGTTCCCGGTGAAGCTGACGCCGCAGCCGGCCCTGGCCGACTCGATCAAGTTCATCAAGGAGCAACTGCGCGCGGTACCGAACAAGGGCCTAGGTTTTGGCGTCTTGCGTTACCTGGGGGATGAGGCCGCACAACAGACCCTGGCTGCGCTGGCGGTGCCGCGCATCACCTTCAACTACCTGGGTCAGTTCGACGGCAGCTTCGACGAGCCGGATGCCTGGTTTGCCCCGAGCGCTGAAGCCAAGGGTCGCGATCAGGACGCCCAGGCTCCACTAGGCAACTGGTTGAGCATCAACGGCCAGGTCTATGGCGGCCAATTGAAACTGGGCTGGACTTTCAGCCAGGCCATGTTCGATAGCACGACCATCCAGTGCCTGGCGGATGACTACGCCCGAGAGCTCAAGGCGCTGATCGAGCATTGCAGCCAGCCCGAGCACCGCGGTGTAACCCCTTCGGACTTCCCGTTGGCGGGCCTGAACCAGCAGCAACTGGACCAACTGCCATTGGCGCTGGCAGAGGTCGAAGACCTCTATCCACTGTCGCCGATGCAGCAGGGCATGCTGTTCCACACCCTCTACGAGCAGGGCGCGGGCGATTACATCAACCAACTGCGGCTGGACGTGGATGGGCTGGAGCCTGAGCGTTTCCGCCAGGCTTGGCAGGCGGCCATCGACAGCCATGACATCCTGCGCAGCGGTTTCCTCTGGCAGGGCGAATTGCCCGCGCCGATCCAGGTAGTGAGCAAGCGCGCCCACCTGGACTTTGTCGAGCATGACTGGCGGGCAACCGAGTTCGCGCCAGCAGCCCTGGATGGCTTGGCCGAGGAAGAGCGCCTGCGTGGCTTCGACTTGCTGGCCGCGCCGCTGCTACGCCTGACCTTGGTGCGTACCGGTGAGAAACGCCACCACCTTATCTATACCAACCACCACATCCTGATGGATGGCTGGAGCAACTCGCGATTGCTGGGTGAAGTGCTGCAACGCTATGCAGGACAGTTCGCCAGCCAGGTGCCCGGGCGCTATCGCGACTACATCGCCTGGCTGCAACGTCAGGATGCAACGCTCAGCGAGCATTTCTGGAAGCAGCAACTGGCGACCCTGGATGAACCAACCCGGTTGGCCCAGGCCATTAGCCGTAGCGATCAGGCTCCGACTGGCCAAGGCTACGCCGCCTATCAGCAGCACCTGGACCTGCAACAGACCCAGCGCTTGAGCGAGTTCGCTCGACAGCAGAAGGTCACGGTCAACACATTGGTGCAAGCGGCCTGGTTGCTGCTGTTGCAGCGCTATACCGGACAGGACACGGTGGTGTTCGGTGCCACGGTGTCTGGCCGCCCGGCGGAACTCAAGGGCGTGGAGCAGCAGATCGGCCTGTTCATCAATACCTTGCCGGTGGTGGCCGCGCCACGTCCGGACATGCCGGTCGGCGATTGGCTGCAATTGGTGCAGGAGCGCAACCTGGCCCTGCGCGACTTCGAGCACACACCGTTGTACGAAGTACAGCGCTGGGCCGGTCTGGGAGGCGAGGCTCTGTTCGACAACATCCTGGTGTTCGAGAACTACCCGGTATCCGAGGCCCTTGCGCAAGGCGCTCCGGCGCAATTGAGCTTTGGCGTAGCTGCCAACCATGAGCAGACCAACTATCCCCTGACGCTGTCGGTCTACCTGGGGCAGACCTTGGCGTTCGACTACAGCTATGCCCTGGAGCATTTCGGCCAGGCGAATATCCAGCAATTGGCGGCTTATCTGCAGCAGTTGCTGATGGTCATGGTGGAACAGCCGCAATGCAGCATTGGCGAACTGTCTTTGATCGGCGCCACCGAACGTGGCTTGATCGAGCAGCAGCGTAGTCGTATCCCGGCGCGACATCTGTCGCCGCTCTGCGTCCAGCAGTTGGTCGAGGTCCAGGCCGAGCAGACTCCGGATGCGCTGGCACTGCTATGCGCCGGTCAGCAACTGGGTTACGGCCAGCTCAACCAGAGGGCCAATCAGTTGGCCCACAAGCTGATCGAACTGGGCATCGGTCCGGATGTCCGGGTTGGTATCGCGGTGGAGCGTGGCTTGGAGATGATCGTCGGCCTGCTGGCGGTGCTCAAGGCGGGCGGCGCCTATGTACCCCTGGACCCTGAATATCCCCAGGATCGCCTGCACTACATGATGCAGGACAGCGGGATCCAGCTACTACTGACCCAGTCGCCGTTGCTGGAGCGCCTGCGCGGGGCCGTAGAAATACCCCATCTGTGCCTGGACTCGTATCAGCAGGGCTTTGAAGGCTATTCCCTGGAAAATCCATCGCCACGGGCGCAAGCCGACAATCTGGCCTATGTGATGTACACCTCGGGTTCCACTGGCCGGCCCAAGGGCGTGGGTATCAGTCATAGCGCCTTGAGCCAGCATGCCCAGGTTTCTCGTGATTACTTCAACATGAGTGCAGCAGATCGTGGCCTGCAGTTCTCGACCTTCAACTTCGACGCCTTTGTCGAACAGCTGTATCCGGCACTGATCTGCGGCGCCTCGGTAGTGATTCGCGGCAAGGAGCTGTGGGACAGCGAAACCTTCTACCGCGAGTTGATCGAGCAGGGTATCAGCATCGTCGACTTGAGCACCGCCTACTGGTTCATGTTGGGCAAGGATTTTGCTGCTGGTGAACCCCGTGACTTCGGGCGCCTGCGCCAGCTCAACCTGGGTGGCGAAGCGATGGCGGCCGAAGGTGTGGCGGCCTGGAAGAAGGCCGGCTTGAAGCACGCCTGCCTGCTCAACACCTATGGGCCCACCGAGGCCACGGTGAGTGTTACCACCCATGACTGCAGTCGCTACCTGCAGGACGGTGAAGCCCTGCCAAGCCAGATCCCTCTGGGCAAGGGCTTGCCGGGTCGCTCCATCTACCTGCTGGACAACAGTGGCAACCTGACCCTCAGCGGTGCCACCGGCGAGCTGATGATTGGCGGTGAGCTGCTGGCTCGTGGTTACCACGATCGTCCGGGGTTGACGGCGGAGCGCTTCATTCCTGACCCGTTCAGCACCGATGGTGGGCGCCTGTACCGTTCCGGCGACCTGGCCCGCTATGACGCCGATGGCGTGGTGGAGTACGCCGGGCGCATCGACCATCAGGTGAAGATCCGCGGTTTCCGTATCGAGATGGGCGAGATCGAAGCGCGGTTGTTGGAACAGATGCAGGTGCGCGAAGCAGTGGTCCTGGCCCAGGAGGCGGCTGGTGGGCCACAACTGGTGGCTTACTTGGTGGCGGCCGCCGGCGTCGCAGCGGATAGCCAGGAAGACCAGGCGCAGTTGCGCGAGCAGCTGAGAGAGGCGCTCAAAGAGGTGTTGCCGGACTACATGTTGCCGGCCCACTTGCTGTTCCTCGAGGCCTTGCCGTTGAGCCCCAACGGCAAGCTGGACCGCAAGGCCCTGCCACAGGCAGATGCCAGCTTTTGGCAGCAGGCCTACATAGCCCCAGAGAGCGAGCTGGAACAACAGGTCGCGGCGATCTGGGCCCAAGTGCTCGAGGTCGAGCAGGTGGGTATGAACGATAACTTCTTTGAACTAGGTGGACATTCCTTGTTGGTAACTTCGATGGTCTCTCGAGTCCAGCTCAAGCTTGGACGTCAGGTCAGCGTGCAGATGGCGTTTGAATTTCCAACCCTGGGGCTGTTCGTCAACCAGTTGCAACAGGCTGCTGGTCAGGTGCAAAGCGCCGACCTGAGTGCGCTGGAGCTGTTACTTGACGAAATGGAGGCTGTGTAATGGACAACACCACCGCGTTGAAAATCGTCAAGGGCTTCATCCTCTTGCCCTTGGAGAAGCGCCAGGTCTACCTGCAGAAAATGCTCGAACAGGGCATCTCCCCGGCCAACCTGCCGATTCCCGAGGTACGGCTGAGCCAGGAGCGCATACCGCTTTCCTATGCCCAGCAACGCCAGTGGTTCCTCTGGCAACTGGCGCCGCAGAGCACTGCCTATCACATTCCCAAGGCTCTGCGACTGCGTGGAAAATTGAATGTCGAGGTCCTGCAGCGCAGCTTCGACAGCCTGATCGCCCGGCATGAAAGCCTGCGTACGCATTTTGTCGAGGATGAAGATGCGGCAGCACAGGTGGTCGCCCCCGAGGCGTCCCTGGAGTTGGTGCGCCAGTCGCTGCCGGCACAGTCGAGCGAGCTGCAGATCAACACGGCCGTGCAGGACTTCGTCCAGGTCCAGACCCGGCAGTTGTTCGACCTGCTGGCGGGGCCGCTGCTCAGGGTCGGCTTGTTGCAAGTGGCCGAGGATGACCATGTGCTGGTCATGACCCAACACCATATCGTTTCCGATGGTTGGTCGATGCAGGTCATGGTGGAGGAGCTGATCGCACTCTATATCGGTTACTGCCAAGGGCAGCCGGCGCCGTTGCCGGCGCTGCCGATCCAGTATGCCGACTACACCATTTGGCAGCGCCACTGGATGGAGGCCGGTGAAAAGGAGCGACAACTGGCCTACTGGACTGCGCAACTGGGTGGCGAGCAACCCTTGCTCGAGCTGCCTCTGGATCGCCCGCGCCCCGCGGTGCAAAGCCATAGGGGCGGGCGCCTGGAGCTGATTTTGGAGCAGCCGTTGAGTGCAGCCCTGAGCAGCCTGGCCCAGCGGGAAGGGGTGACCCTGTTCATGCTGTTGCTGGCTTCTTTCCAGACTCTGCTACACCGCTACAGCGGCCAGGCCGATATCCGCGTCGGTGTGCCCATTGCTAACCGCAACCGGGTCGAAACCGAGCGCCTGATCGGCTTCTTCGTCAACACCCAGGTGCTCAAGGCCGAGATCGACGGACAGATGTCCTTCAGCCAGTTGCTGCAGCAGGTGCGCCAGACCGCCCTGGCGGCGCAGGCGCACCAGGACCTGCCTTTCGAGCAATTGGTGGAGGCCTTGCAGCCGGAGCGCAGCCTGAGCCACAACCCGCTGTTTCAGGTGATGTTCAATCATCAGGTGGAAGCGGCGGGCACAGGTAAACCCCTAAACCTGCCGGGCCTGAGCATCGAGGCCCTGGATTCCCAGGGGCAGTCGGCGCAGTTCGACCTGACCCTGGACACCGTGGAAACCCAGGGCCGGATCGCCGCGTCCCTGGTCTATGCCTGCGATGTGTTCGACGCCGCCACCGTCGAGCGCCTGGCCACCCATTGGCGTCAGTTGTTGCAAGGCGTGGTCCGCCAGCCGCAGCAGCGCATCGGCCTGTTGCCCTTGCTCGAGGCCGATGAGCAGGCGCAGATCCTTGGCCAGTGGAACCCGCAGCAGCAGGCATTCTCTTCCCGGGCCTGTGTCCATCAGCTTATCGAGGCCCAGGCCGCCAGGGCGCCTCAGGCCATGGCTCTGACCTTCGGCGGACAGAGCCTGGACTACCAGCAGCTCAACGAGCGGGCCAACCGCCTGGCGCACAAGCTCATTGAACAGGGCGTGGGGCCCAATGTCCTGGTGGGGCTGGCGGTGGAGCGCAGCCTGGAGATGGTCATCGGCTTGCTGGCGATTCTCAAGGCTGGCGGTGCCTATGTGCCGCTGGACCCGGCTTATCCCCAGGATCGTCTGCAGCACATGATGCATGACAGCGCCATTGCGCTGCTGCTCACCCAGGAACACCTGCAGCAGGGTTTGCCGGCGTTTGCCGGCCGCACCTGGTTGCTGGAGCAGCCACTGGACGGCTATCGGACCGACAACCCCGAAGTTGGGGTAACACCCGAGGACTTGGCCTATGTGATCTATACCTCCGGCTCCACCGGCAAGCCCAAGGGCACCTTGCAACCGCACCACAACGTCCTGCGTCTGTTCGCGGCTACCCAGGCGTGGTTCCAGTTCGGCTCCGAGGATGTCTGGAGCCTGTTCCACTCCTATGCGTTCGATTTCTCGGTCTGGGAGATCTTCGGTGCCTTGCTGTACGGCGGGCGGTTGCTGATCGTGCCTCAAGAGGTGGCGCGTTCGGCCCAGGACTTCTACCCGTTGCTTTGCGCCGAGGGCGTGACCGTACTCAACCAGACGCCGTCGGCGTTCCGTCAATTGATGCACGTGGCCTGTAACGCCGAGCCGGAGCATCGGTTGCGCTACATCGTGTTCGGTGGCGAGGCCCTGGAGGTCAATACCCTGCACCCCTGGTTCCAGCGTTTCGGCGATCAGCGTCCTCAGCTGGTGAACATGTACGGCATCACCGAAACCACGGTGCATGTGACCTACCGTCCATTGTCCCGGGCGGACCTGAGCCTGGCGGGAGCAAGCCCAATCGGCGAGCTGATTCCCGACATGTCCTGGTATTTGCTGGACGGCAACCTGCAACCGGTGCCCAAGGGCTGCGTCGGTGAGTTGTATATCGGGCGTGCCGGGTTGGCTTGGGGCTACCTGAATCGCGGTGACTTGAGCGCAGCGCGGTTTGTCCCGGACCCGTTTGGTGAGGTTGGTGGACGGCTCTACCGTACCGGCGATCTGGCACGCTACCAGGCAGACGGTTCGATCGGCTACATCGGTCGTATCGACCATCAAGTGAAAATCCGCGGTTTCCGCATCGAGTTGGGGGAGATCGAAGCGCGGCTGCTGGAATTGCCTAGGGTACGCGAGGCGGTGGTGCTGGCCCCGGAGGGGCCGGACGGTCCGCAGTTGGTGGCCTATGTGGTGCCCGCTGGCCTGGATTGGAACAGCCAGGATCTGGTCTCGGAGCAACTGCCGCTGCGGGACGATATCAAGGCCGGGCTGCGCGAGCATCTGCCGGGTTACATGGTTCCGGCTCATGTGCTGTTCCTCCAGGCGTTGCCTCTGACTGCCAACGGCAAGCTCAATCGCAATGCTTTGCCGCCCATTGATGGCAGCCTGTTGCAGCAGGCTCATGTGGCCCCGCGCAGCGAGCGCGAACGACAAGTGGCCGGAATCTGGGCCCAGGTACTGAAACTGGAACAGGTTGGCTTGAGCGATAACTTCTTCGAGCTCGGCGGCCATTCGCTGCTGGCCACCCAGGTGATGTCGCGCATCCGCCAGGAACTGGGGATCGAAGCGCCGCTCAAGCTGCTGTTCGAAGGTGAGTCGCTGGAAGATTTCGTCCGCCTGCTGGGGCCGGAAACCACCCAGCAACTCCAGCCGATTTCCCTGGTAGATCGGCAACAGCCGCTGGCGGTGTCCTATGCCCAGGAACGCCAGTGGTTCCTCTGGCAGCTGGATTCTGACAGCAGCGCCTATCACATCCCCATGGCCCTGCGCCTGCGTGGCGATCTGGATAGCCAGGCCCTACAAAGCAGTTTCGATGCCTTGATCGCCCGCCATGAAAGCTTGCGCACGCACTTTGTCGAGAGCGCCCAGGGCCTGACACAGGTGATCGCGGCCCAGGCCCGCTTGCCCATCAGCCAGCAGGACTTGTCCCTGCTAGTGGAGGCCGGCAACACCGATGACTTGATCAAGCAGGTCATCGACACCCAGGTACGTCAGCCGTTCGACCTGCGCCAGGGACCGTTGCTGCGGGCCACCCTGGTGCGCCTGGCAGCGGACGAGCATGTACTGGTGCTGGTCCAGCACCACATCGTTTCCGATGGCTGGTCGATGCAGTTGATGGTGGAGGAACTGATCAAGCTCTATGGCGCCCATAGCCAGGGGCAGCAGGCCGAGTTGCCGGCGCTGGCGGTGCAGTACGCGGACTACGCGGCCTGGCAACGGCAATGGATGGAGGCCGGTGAGCGCGAGCGGCAGCTCGATTACTGGTTGCAGCAACTGGAAGGCGGCGCCCAGGTGCTGGACCTGCCCCTGGATCATCCGCGGCCGTTGCAGCAAAGCCACAAGGGCGCGCGCCATGGCATCAGCCTGGACGGCGCCTTGCCGGGAGCCCTGAAACTGCTGGCCCAGCGCGAAGGGGTCACGCTGTTCATGCTGTTGCTGGCCTCGTTCCAGGTACTGCTGCATCGCTACAGTGGCCAGGCGGACATCCGCGTCGGGGTGCCGACTGCCAACCGCAACCGGGTCGAGACCGAGCGTCTGATCGGCTTCTTCGTCAATACTCAGGTGCTCAAGGCCGAGGTCGACGGGCAACTGAGCTTTAGCGACTTTCTGCGTCAGGTCAAAGGCTGCGCCCTGGATGCCCAGGAGCACCAGGACCTGCCCTTCGAGCAGTTGGTGGAGGCCCTCAAACCGGAGCGTAGCCTGAGTTACAGCCCATTGTTCCAGGTGATGTTCAACCATCAGGCCGCTGTCCGTCAGGATGACCAGGGCTTGGTGATTCCCGGCTTGCAAGTGCAGATGCTCAGTGGCGAGGAGAGCAGTACCCAGTTCGATCTGACGTTGGATACCTTCGAGTCCGACGATGGCCTCTGGGCTTCCATGACCTATGCCACCGACCTGTTCGAGGCGTCCACCATCGAGCGTCTGGCCCAGTCCTGGCTGCAGTTGTTGCAAGGCATTGTCCAGCAGCCGCACCAGCGCCTGGGAGACTTACCGCTGTTGGGTGCTGCCGAGCAGAACAGACTGCTGCACGAGTGGGCCCCGGTCGCCGGTGAGTTCCCTAGCGATGGCTGCGTGCAGCAACTGGTCGAGGCCCGGGTGCAGGCTGCCCCGGAGGCAGAGGCCCTGTGGTTCGCCGGCCAGTGTCTGAGTTATCGGGAGCTTAATGCCCGGGCCAACCGCCTGGCGCACAAGTTGATCGAACTCGGTGTCGGGCCTGAAGTACGTGTTGGCGTGGCCTTGCAGCGCACCCCTGAAATGGTCGTGGCGCTGTTGGCGGTGCTCAAGGCCGGTGGCGCCTATGTGCCCCTGGACCCGGACTATCCACAGGATCGCCTGGAGCACATGCTGCGCGACAGTCAGGCGCAGATCCTGCTGACCGAAAGCGCATTGCTGTCGCTGCTGCCGTCCGTGGAGTCCTTGCAGACCCTGCAAGTGGATGCCCAGCCGGGCTGGCTGGACGGCTACTCGATAGACAATCCGACGCCGCGAGGTACGCCAGACAATCTGGCCTATGTGATCTACACCTCCGGTTCCACCGGCCTGCCCAAGGGCGTGGCGATTGCCCACCGCAACGTGCTGGCGCTGATCGACTGGTCGCAACGTGTGTACAGCAGCGAAGACCTGCAAGGGGTGCTGGCCTCGACTTCGATCTGCTTCGACCTGTCGGTGTGGGAGCTGTTCGTGACCCTGTCCAGCGGCGGCTCCATCGTCCTGGCCCGCAACGCCCTGGAGCTGCCGGAGCTGGTGGATCGTGATCGGGTGCGCTTGATCAAC
The DNA here is from genome assembly GCF_003850565.1 of Pseudomonas sessilinigenes. NCBI lineage: Bacteria > Pseudomonadati > Pseudomonadota > Gammaproteobacteria > Pseudomonadales > Pseudomonadaceae > Pseudomonas > Pseudomonas sessilinigenes. The sequence continues at coordinate 6,518,586 of NZ_CP027706.1, read as the reverse complement.
ACCGTGCCCTCGGCGATTGCCGCGCTGCAGCGCAGCGGGCAGATTCCGCCTAGCGTACGGATCATCAACCTGGCGGGTGAGCCGCTGAAACAGGCCCTGGTGGACAGCCTCTACCAACAGGCGGGGCTGGTGCATGTCTACGACCTGTATGGCCCTTCGGAAGACACCACCTACTCGACCTACACCCGGCGCGAGGCGGGAGGGCAGGCGAATATCGGCCGGGCCATCAGCAATACCCAGAGCTACATCCTCAGCCCGGACCTGCAACCGATGCCGGTGGGCAGTGCCGGTGAGCTGTACCTGGCTGGTGCCGGGGTGACTCGCGGTTATCTGGCACGCCCAGGGCTGACCGCCGAGAAGTTCGTGCCCAATCCGTTCTCCAGCGACGGTGGCCGGGTGTACCGCACCGGCGACCTGACCCGTTACCGCGCCGATGGGGTGATCGAGTACATCGGCCGTATCGACCATCAGGTGAAGATTCGCGGCTTCCGTATCGAACTGGGGGAAATCGAAGCGCGGCTGGTGCAGCAGACGGCGGTGCGCGAAGCCTTTGTCCTGGCCCATGACGGTGAGAACGGCCAGCAACTGGTGGCTTATATCGTGCCGAGCGATGCCGCAATGGCGGTGGCAGGGGAAGTCCAGGCGGCCCTGCGCGAAAGTATCAAGACTGCGCTGAAGGAACACGTGCCGGACTACATGGTGCCGGCGTACCTGCTGTTCCTGGAGGCGCTGCCCCTGACCCCGAATGGCAAACTCGACCGCAAGGCCCTGCCCAAGGTCGACGCCCAGCAGATGCAGCAGGTCTATGTGGCGCCGCAGAGCGAACTGGAGCAGCAGATTGCGGCGATCTGGGCCGATGTGCTGAAGCTGGATCGGGTGGGCATGACCGACAACTTCTTCGAGCTGGGCGGCCATTCCCTGCTGGTGGCCCAGGTGGTGACCCGGGTCAAGCAGCAGTTCGGCGTGGATATTCCCATCAAGTCGCTGTTCGGTGCGGAGAGCCTCGCGGCCTTTGTCGAGAAGGTTCAGGCCCTGCGGCAGACAACTTCTTCGCTGCAGGACGAATTAGCTAAATCTTTGGAGGCTCTCAAACGTTTATCTCCCGATGATCTTGAAAAAATAATTTCTTAGGAGAGGTAGTACATGCAAGCTTTAATCGACTCGGTAGGCACGCTTTCTGCCAAAGAAAGAAAAGCCCTGGCGATTTTGCTTAAAGAAAAGGGCATCAACCTCTTTGGTATCGCTCCTATCTGCAGTCGTGGCGCCGATGAGGCGCCGGTTCTCTCCTATACCCAGGAAAGCCAATGGTTTCTCTGGCAATTGGAGCCCGATAGCACCGCCTACCACATCACCACGGCGTTGCGCTTGACGGGGCAACTGGACCTTGAAGCCTTGCATCATGCATTCGATAGTTTGATTGCCCGGCATGAAACCCTGCGTACTACTTTTTCCGAAGAAGATGGCATTGCAGTACAAGTGGTCCATCCGCCTGCGCCGTTGGCTATCGAGATCATCGAATTGCACGCCGGCGGCCTTTCTTACGAGGCTCAGGTCCATGCACTGACCGATAGCAAGAGCCAGCCGCCCTTCGATCTGCGTAATGGCCCGCTGTTGCGGGCCAGATTGCTACGGGTAGCGGCAGACGAACATGTGCTGGTCTTGACCCAGCACCACATCGTTTCCGATGGTTGGTCGATGGGGGTGATGGTTGACGAACTGATCCAGCTCTATGCCGGTTACCGCCAAGGACGTACGGTCAGCCTGCCGGACCTGCCGATCCAATACGCCGACTATGCCAACTGGCAGCGCCAGTGGATGGATGCCGGCGAGCGTGAGCGGCAGTTGGGTTACTGGCTGGAACAACTGGCCGGAGAGCAGCCGCTGCTGATGCTACCGCTGGATCATCCTCGTCCGGCGATCCAGAGCTATCGCGGAGCGTTGCTCGATATCCCGTTGCCGGAAGATCTGCGGGTCGCTCTCAAGCAACTGGCGCAACGTGAGGGGGCGACCCTGTTCATGTTGTTGCTGGCTTCGTTCCAGGTCCTGCTGCACCGCTACAGCGGCCAAGCGGACATCCGCGTCGGCGTGCCAACCGCCAACCGCAATCGGGTCGAGACCGAGCGCCTGATCGGCTTCTTCGTCAATACCCAGGTACTCAAGGCCGAGATCGATGGGCAATTGGGTTTCAGAGATTTCCTGCAACAGGTCAAGCAGACCGCGCTGATGGCCCAGTCCCACCAGGACTTGCCTTTCGAGCAGTTGGTGGAAGCCTTGCGTCCCGAGCGCAGCCTGAGCCATAGCCCGCTGTTCCAGGCGATGTTCAACCACCAGACCGCGGTCAAGAAGGGCGGGCAGAGCCAGCGCCTGGACGACCTCAGCATCGAGACCCTGAGTTGGCAGGGGCGCGCCGCGCAGTTCGACCTGACCCTGGATACCTTCGAAGCCGAGGACGGCCTGTGGGCCTCGCTGACTTACGCCACCGACCTGTTCGAGGCATCCACCATCGAGCGTCTGGCCCAGTCCTGGCTGCAGTTGCTGCAGGGCATTGTCCAGCAACCCGGGCAGCGCCTGGGGGACTTGCCGCTGCTGGGGGCTGCCGAGCAGAACCGGCTGCTGCACGAGTGGAGCCCGGCCACCGGCGAGTTTGTCGGCGAGCACTCTGTACACCAGTGGGTGCAAGCCCAGGTCCAGAAAACTCCCGACGCCGAAGCCCTGCTATTTGCCGGCCAGTGCCTGAGCTACCGGGAACTCAATGCCCGGGCCAACCGTCTGGCGCACAAGCTGATCGAGCTGGGCGTGGGGCCTGAAGTGCGGGTCGGCGTGGCCTTGCAGCGCACCCCTGAAATGGTCGTGGCGCTGCTGGCGGTGCTCAAGGCCGGTGGCGCCTATGTGCCCCTGGACCCGGACTATCCACAGGATCGCCTGGAGCACATGCTGCGCGACAGTCAGGCGCAGATCCTGCTGACCGAAAGCGCATTGCTGTCGCTGCTGCCGTCCGTGGAGTCCTTGCAGACCCTGCAAGTGGATGCCCAGCCGGGCTGGCTGGACGGCTACTCGATAGATAATCCGGCGCCGCGAGGTACGCCAGACAATCTGGCCTACGTGATCTACACCTCCGGTTCCACCGGCCTGCCCAAGGGCGTGGCGATTGCCCATCGCAACGTGCTGGCGCTGATCGACTGGTCGCAACGTGTGTACAGCAGCGAAGACCTGCAAGGGGTGCTGGCCTCGACTTCGATCTGCTTCGACCTGTCGGTGTGGGAGCTGTTCGTGACCCTGTCCAGCGGCGGCTCCATCGTCCTGGCCCGCAACGCCCTGGAGCTGCCGGAGCTGGTGGATCGTGATCGGGTGCGCTTGATCAACACCGTGCCCTCGGCGATTGCCGCGCTGCAGCGCAGCGGGCAGATTCCGCCTAGCGTACGGATCATCAACCTGGCGGGTGAGCCGCTGAAACAGGCCCTGGTGGATAGCCTCTACCAACAGGCGGGGCTGGTGCATGTCTACGACCTGTATGGCCCTTCGGAAGACACCACCTACTCGACCTACACCCGGCGCGAGGCGGGAGGGCAGGCGAATATCGGCCGGGCCATCAGCAATACCCAGAGCTACATCCTCAGCCCGGACCTGCAACCGATGCCGGTGGGCAGTGCCGGTGAGCTGTACCTGGCTGGTGCCGGGGTGACTCGCGGTTATCTGGCACGCCCAGGGCTGACCGCCGAGAAGTTCGTGCCCAATCCGTTCTCCAGCGACGGTGGCCGGGTGTACCGCACCGGCGACCTGACCCGTTACCGCGCCGATGGGGTGATCGAGTACATCGGCCGTATCGACCATCAGGTGAAGATTCGCGGCTTCCGTATCGAACTGGGGGAAATCGAAGCGCGGCTGGTGCAGCAGGCAGCGGTGCGCGAGGCTTTTGTCCTGGCCCATGACGGTGAGAACGGCCAGCAACTGGTGGCTTATATCGTGCCGAGCGATGCCGCTATGGCGGTGGCAGGGGAAGCCCAGGCTGCCCTGCGCGAAAGCATCAAGACTGCGCTGAAGGAACACGTGCCGGACTACATGGTGCCGGCGTACCTGCTGTTCCTGGAGGCGCTGCCCCTGACCCCGAATGGCAAACTCGATCGCAAGGCCCTGCCCAAGGTCGACGCCCAGCAGATGCAGCAAGTCTATGTGGCGCCGCAGAGCGAGCTGGAGCAGCAGATCGCGGCGATCTGGGCCGATGTGCTGAAGCTTGAACAGGTGGGTGCGACCGACAACTTCTTCGAACTGGGCGGTGATTCGATCATCTCGATCCAGGTGGTCAGCCGCGCGCGGCAGGCCGGTATCCGCTTCACCCCGCGGGATCTGTTCCAGTACCAGACGATACAGGGGCTGGCGGCGGTGGCCGAGCAGGGCGAAGGCGGGGTGCAGATCGACCAGGGCCCGGTGCGTGGCGCGACTGCGCTGCTGCCGGTGCAGCAGTGGTTCTTCGAGCAGCCCATGAGCGAACGTCATCACTGGAACCAGTCAGTGCTGCTCAAACCGGTCCAGCCGCTGTGTGCCGAAGTGGTAGAGAGCGCCTTGCAGGCGCTGCGGGTGCAGCATGACGCCTTGCGGTTGCAGTTCCGCCAGGAGGCTGATGGCTGGTCGGCGCGTTTTGCCGATGCCAGCCAGCGGCCGGAGCTGCTCTGGCAGGTTGCGGTGGATAGCGCCCAGGCCATGGAGCAGCCGGCGATCGAGGCGCAGCGCAGCCTGAACCTGCAGGACGGGCCGCTGCTGCGGGCCGTGTTGTTCAGCCTGGCGGACGGCAGCCAGCGTCTGTTGCTGGTGATCCACCACCTGGTGGTGGACGGCGTGTCCTGGCGGATCCTGCTGGAGGATCTGCAACTGGCCCACACTCAACTCAGCGCCGGCCAGACCCTGGCGTTGCCGGCCAAGACCAGCTCGACCCAGGCCTGGGCCGAGCAGATGCAGGCCTATGCCCAAGGTGCGGCGCTACAGGAAGAACTCAAGTACTGGCAGGCCCAGTTGCAGGGCGTCGAGTCGAACCTGCCGCAGGATCGCCCGGTGACCGAGTTGCAGAACCAGCACGCCAGCAACCTGAGCTCGCGCCTGGACAAAGCTCATACCCAGCGCCTGCTGCAGGACGCCCCGGCGGCCTACCGCACCCAGATCAACGATTTGCTGCTCACCGCTCTGGCCCGGGTCATCACCCGCTGGACTGGAGAAGCCAGTGCCCTGGTGCAACTGGAAGGCCACGGCCGCGAAGACCTGTTCGACAGCATCGACCTGACCCGCACCGTGGGCTGGTTCACCAGCATGTTCCCGGTGAAACTCACGCCCCAGGCGTCCCTGGCCGATTCGATCAAGTTCATCAAGGAACAACTGCGGGCGGTGCCGAACAAGGGCATCGGCTTTGGTGCCTTGCGCTACCTGGGCGATGCGCAAGCGCAGCAGACCCTGGCAGCCTTGGCCGTGCCGCGTATCACCTTCAACTACCTGGGCCAGTTCGACGGCAGTTTCGACGAGCAGGATTCCCTGTTCAAACCCAGCGGTGAAGCCAAGGGCGACGACCAGAGCCCACTGGCCCCGCTGAGCAACTGGCTGAGCCTGGATGGCCAGGTCTATGGCGGCGAGTTGAGCCTGAACTGGACCTTCAGCCAGCAGATGTTCGATACCGCCACCGTGCAGCGGCTGGCCGACGACTATGCCGAGGAGCTCAAGGCGCTGGTGGCGCATTGCTGCGCACCGCAGCAGGCGGGCGCGACCCCGTCGGACTTCCCACTGGCGGGCCTGAACCAGCAGCAACTGGATCGCCTGCCGGTGGCGATGGCCTCGGTCGAAGACCTCTACCCCCTGTCGCCGATGCAGCAGGGCATGCTGTTTCATACCCTCTACGAACAGGCAGCGGGCGACTACATCAATCAACTGCGGGTCGACGTGGACGGCCTCGATCCGCTGCGCTTCCAGCAGGCCTGGCAGGCGGCCATCGATCGGCATGACATCCTGCGCACCGGCTTTATCTGGCAGGGCGAGGTGTCGACGCCGCTGCAAGTGGTGCACAAGCACATTGCCCTGGATTGCACCCTGCATGACTGGCGCGGCCAGCCACAGCAGCAGGAGGCCCTGGACACCCTGGCCACCGCCGAGCGCCAGCGTGGCTTCGAGCTGGATGCGGTGCCCTTGTTGCGCCTGACCCTGGTGCGTATCGACGAGCAGCGCTACCACCTGATCTACACCAACCATCACATCCTGATGGACGGCTGGAGCAACTCGCAGCTGCTCGGTGAGGTGCTGCAGCGCTATGCCGGTCAACTGCCGAGCCACGCGCCGGGCCGTTACCGGGACTATATCGCCTGGCTGCAACGCCAGGATGCCCAGGCCTGTGAAAACTTCTGGAAAGAACAGCTGCAGACGCTGGATGAACCGACCCGCCTGACCCAGGCGCTGTCCCGGGTCGCGGACATTCCGGCCGGCACCGGCCACGGCAAGCATCATCGTGAGCTGGACCTGGCACAGACGGCACGGCTTGGCGAATTTGCCCGGCAGCAGAAGGTCACGGTCAATACCCTGGTGCAGGCGGCGTGGCTGCTATTGCTGCAACGTTGCACCGGGCAGGAAAGCGTGGTGTTCGGCGCCACGGTGGCGGGGCGCCCCGCTGAGCTCAAGGGCATCGAGCAGCAGGTAGGCCTGTTCATCAACACCTTGCCGGTGGTGGCCACGCCACGCCCGGACATGACCGTGAGCCAATGGTTGCAGGCGGTGCAGAGCCGCAACCTGGCGCTGCGTGACTATGAATACACGCCGCTGTACGAAGTGCAGCGCTGGGCCGGGCTGGGCGGGGACGCGCTGTTCGACAACATCCTGGTGTTCGAGAACTACCCGGTGTCAGAGGCCCTGGAAAAAGGCGCTCCGGCGCAACTGCGCTTTGGCGCGGTGGGCAACCACGAGCAGACCAACTACCCACTGACGGTTGCGGTCAACCTGGGGGCGAGCCTGTCGTTCGAGTTCATTTATGCCCGTGAATCCTTCTCTGAACCTTCGATGGTGCAGTTGGGCGGGCACTTGCAGGGGCTGTTGCTGAGCCTGATGGAGCATGCGCAAACCGGCCTGGGTGAGTTGCCATTGCTGACTCGGGACGAGCAGCGGCGCATTCGCCAGGAGTGGGACCACACCGATGTGGTCTACCCGACTCACCGCTTTGTCCATCAACTGTTCGCCGATCAGGCGGCCAAGGCCCCGGATGCGCCAGCGGTGTTCTTCGCCGAGCAGCGCCTGAGCTATCGCGAGCTGGATACGCAAGCCAACCAACTGGCGCACAAGCTGATCGAGCTGGGAGTGGGCCCGGAGGTGCGGGTGGCCATCGCCATGCCGCGCTGCGCGGAGATCATGGTGGCCTTCCTGGCGGTGCTCAAGGCCGGCGGGGTCTATGTGCCGCTGGATATCGAATACCCCCAGGATCGCCTGCGCTACATGATGCAGGACAGCGGCGCGTGGCTGCTGCTGACCCAGGATCACCTGCTGGAGCGCTTGCCGATCCCGGACGGTTTGCCGACCCTCAGCGTCGAAGGCGCGGCGGATTTTGCGGCCTATCCTGCGACCAGCCCGGAGGTGGATCTGGCCGAGGAAAACCTGGCCTATGTGATCTACACCTCCGGCTCCACCGGCTTGCCCAAGGGCGTGGCGGTGTCCCATGGCCCGCTGGCCATGCACAGCCTGGCCACCGGCGAGCGTTATGAAATGAGCCCGGCGGACTGCGAGCTGCATTTCATGTCCTTCGCCTTCGACGGCTCCCACGAAGGCTGGATGCACCCGCTGATCTACGGCGCCAGCGTGCTGATCCGCGACGATAGTGTGTGGTCGCCGGAATTCACCTACGAACAGATGCATCGCTACGGTGTCACCGTCGGTGTGTTCCCGCCGGTGTACCTGCAACAACTGGCGGTACACGCCGAGCGCGACGGCAACCCACCGGCGGTGCGGGTCTACTGCTTCGGCGGCGATGCCGTGCCCCAGGCCAGTTACGACTTGGCCTGGCGAGTGCTGCGTCCGAAGTACATCTTCAACGGCTACGGCCCGACCGAGACGGTGGTTACGCCGTTGATCTGGAAGGCTAAGGCGGGGGACCCGTGCGATGCAGCTTATGCGCCGATCGGCAACATCGTTGGCAACCGCAGCGCCTACGTGGCCGATGCCAACCTCAACCTGTTGCCGGTGGGCGTGGCGGGCGAGCTGTACCTGGGTGGCCTGGGCGTAGCCCGGGGTTACCTGGATCGTCCGGGGCTGACGGCGGAACGCTTTATCCCTGACCCCTACAGCACCACCGGTGCCCGGTTGTACCGCAGCGGTGACCTGACGCGCTACCGTACCGACGGCCTGGTGGAGTACGTGGGGCGTGTCGACCACCAGGTCAAGGTGCGGGGCTTCCGTATCGAACTGGGCGAGATCGAAGCGCGCCTGCTGGAGCAGGACCCGGTGCTGGAAGTGGCGGTGATCGCCCAGCCAGGGCCGAGCGGCCAGCAACTGGTGGGCTATATCGTGCCAGTGGACGCCGAGGTGGCATCGAGCAACGAGCGCCAGGCGCAGTTGCGCGAGAGCATCAAGGCCCGCCTGCGGGAAAGCCTGCCGGACTACATGGTGCCGACCTACCTGCTGTTCCTCGAAGCACTGCCGCTGACACCGAACGGCAAGCTGGACCGCAAGTCGCTGCCGAAAGTCGATGCGCAGCTGATGCAGCAGACCTACGTGGCGCCGCAAAACGAGCTGGAACAACAGATCGCCGCGATCTGGGCCGATGTGCTGAAGCTTGAGCAGGTGGGCGTCACCGACAACTTCTTCGAGCTGGGTGGCGACTCGATCATCTCGATCCAGGTGGTCAGCCGTGCCCGCCAGGCGGGAATCCGCTTCACCCCCAAGGACCTGTTCCAGCACCAGACGGTGCAGGGGCTGGCCACGGTGGCGGAGCAGGGCGAGGGCGGTTTGCAGATCGACCAGGGCCCGGTGCGTGGGCAGATGCCGCTGCTGCCGATCCAGCAATGGTTCTTCGAGACACCGGTGCCGGAACGGCATCACTGGAACCAGTCGGTGCTGCTCAAACCGCTACAGGCGCTGCAAGCCCAGACCCTGGAAAGCGCCTTGCAGGCCCTGACGGTGCAGCACGATGCTCTGCGCCTGCGCTTTACCGAACATCAGGGCACGTGGAGCGCAGCCTTTGCCGATGCCGATGAGCCGGTGCAACTGCTGTGGCAGGCCAATGTCGCCGACGCCCAGGCGTTGCAACAGTTTGCCGAGCAGGCCCAGCGCAGTCTCAACCTGCAGGAGGGGCCGCTGCTGCGGGCCGTGCTGTTCACCCTGGCCGACCAGAGCCAGCGCCTGTTGCTGATCGTTCATCACCTGGTGGTGGATGGGGTGTCCTGGCGAATTCTCCTGGAGGATCTGCAAGCCCTGTTGGGCAATCAGGTGCTGCCGGCCAAGTCCAGCTCGACCCAGGCCTGGGCCGGGCAGTTGCAGGCCTATGCCAGCAGCGCGGCGTTGCAGCAAGAGCTGGGTTACTGGCAGGCGCAGTTGCAGGGTGTCGAATCGAACCTGCCCTGCGACCACGGCCACGACGGGTTGCAGAACCAGCACGCGACCAGTGTCGAAACCCGGCTGAACAAGGGTGATACCCAGCGCCTGTTGCAGGACGCGCCGGCGGCCTATCGCACCCAGATCAACGATCTGCTGCTCACCGCCCTGGCCCGGGTCATCACCCGCTGGACCGGCCAGGACAGCGCCCTGGTGCAGTTGGAAGGCCATGGCCGTGAGGAGCTGTTCGACAGTATCGACCTGAGCCGCACCGTGGGTTGGTTCACCAGCGTGTTCCCGGTGAAGCTGACGCCGCAGCCGGCCCTGGCCGACTCGATCAAGTTCATCAAGGAGCAACTTCGAGCCGTGCCCAACAAGGGCATCGGCTTCGGTGCCCTGCGTTACCTGGGGGATGCCGGTGCGCAGAAGGCCTTGGCGTCCTTGGCCGTACCGCGCATTACCTTCAACTACCTGGGGCAGTTCGACGGCAGTTTCGATGACCAGCAGGCATGGTTTGCCCCGGCCAATGAGGCCAAGGGCGACGACCAAAGCCTGCTCGCACCCCTGGGCAACTGGCTGACCCTCAATGGTCAGGTCTATGGCGGTGAGCTGAGCCTGGGCTGGAACTTCAGCCGGGCGATGTTCGATAGCGCCACCATCCAGCACCTGGCGGATGACTACACCCGGGAGCTCAAGGCGCTGATCGAGCACTGCAGCCAGCCCGAGCACCGTGGCGCCACGCCATCGGACTTCCCTCTGGCCGGCCTGAGCCAGCAACAGCTGGACCGCTTGCCGCTGGCCCTGGCCAAGGTCGAGGACCTTTATCCGCTGTCGCCGATGCAGCAAGGCATGCTGTTCCATACTCTTTATCAAGAGGAGGGTGGCGATTACATCAACCAGCTACGAGTGGACGTGGACGGACTCGATCCCCAGCGCTTTTGCCAGGCCTGGCAGGCAACCATCGAGCGCCATGACATCCTGCGTAGCGGTTTCCTCTGGCAGGGCGAACTGCCGGCGCCGATCCAGGTGGTGTACAAGCAGGTCAGCCTGGAGTGTGCCGAGCACGACTGGCGCTCGACACAGCAGACCCCGCAAGCCCTGGACGCCCTGGCTGCGGCCGAGCGTCAACGGGGTTTCGATCTGGCCGCTGCGCCCCTGCTGCGCCTGGCCCTGGTGCGCACTGGCGAGCAGCGCTACCACCTGATCTACACCAACCACCACATCCTGATGGACGGCTGGAGCAACTCGCAGTTGCTCGGTGAAGTACTGCAACGCTATGCCGGTCAATTGCCGCAGCACCTGACCGGGCGCTACCGCGACTACATCGCCTGGCTGCAACGCCAGGACGCAACCCTCAGTGAACATTTCTGGAAACAGCAACTGCTGGGGTTGGATGAGCCGACCCGTCTGGCCCAGGCCTTTGCTGGCGGTGCACGCGCACCGCTGGAGGAGGGCCATGGCAGCCATGGCTGTACCCTCGACGAGGCCCAGACCCGCAGCCTGGGCGAGTTTGCCCGCCAGCAGAAGGTCACGGTCAACACTCTGGTGCAGGCCGCCTGGCTGTTATTGCTGCAACGCTGCACCGGACAGGACACGGTGGTGTTCGGCGCCACCGTGTCTGGCCGGCCGGCAGAACTCAAGGGTGTGGAGCAGCAGATCGGGCTGTTCATCAACACCTTGCCGGTGGTGGCCGCGCCGCGTCCGCAGTTGTCAGTCAGCGACTGGTTGCAGGCTGTTCAGGAGCGCAATCTGGCCCTGCGCGATTTCGAACACACGCCGCTGTATGACGTGCAACGCTGGGCCGGCCTTGGGGGCGAGGCGCTGTTCGACAACATCCTGGTGTTCGAGAACTACCCGGTGTCCGAAGCCCTGGAGAAAGGCTCGCCGGCACAGCTGCAATTTGGCGCGGTAGGCAATCATGAGCAGACCAACTACCCGCTGACGTTGTCGGTGTTCGTCGCTGAACGCTTGTCGTTCGACTACAGCTATTCGTACCAGCACTTCAGTGGCGCAGTGATCCGGCAACTGGCCGAGGGCCTGCAGCATCTGCTGTTGGCCATGATCGGTAACCCCGGACAGTGCCTGGGAGATCTTTCGCTGCTCAGCGACGGGCAACGGGCGGCGGTTGAGCAAGAGTCCCGCCGGGCGGCCGGCCAAGTGGGCCGGGACCTGAATATCCACCAGTTGATCGAAGCCCAGGCCGCGCGCACTCCGGATGCCGTGGCGCTGCTGTGCGCCGGTGAGCAACTGAGCTATGGCCAGTTCAACCAGCGGGCCAATCAGTTGGCCCATAAGCTGATCGAGCAGGGCGTGGGCCCGGATGTGCGGGTGGGTATCGCCGTGGAGCGCGGGCTGGACATGATTGTCGGCCTGCTGGCGGTGCTCAAGGCGGGCGGCGCCTACGTGCCGCTGGACCCCGAGTACCCCCAGGAGCGCCTGCACTACATGATGCAGGACAGTGGCATCCAGTTGCTGCTGACCCAGTCGCCGCTGCTGGAGCGTTTGCAGGATGGCCTCGCGGTGCCGTACCTGTGCCTGGACCAGGCTCCCGTCTGGCTGGCCGGTATGGCGCAGGGCAACCCGCCTGAGCGCAGCAGCGCGCAAAACCTGGCCTACGTGATGTACACCTCCGGTTCCACCGGCCGGCCCAAGGGCGTGGGGATTACCCACAATGCCTTGAGCCAGCACGCACGGGCCACCGCCAACTATTTCAACATGACGGCTGCGGACCGTGGCTTGCAGTTCTCCACCTTCAACTTCGATGCCTTTGTCGAGCAGCTGTACCCGGCGCTGATCCGTGGTGCTTCGGTGGTGATTCGCGGCAAGGAGCTGTGGGACAGCGAGACCTTCTACCGCGAGCTGATCGAGCAAGGCATCAGCATCGTTGACTTGAGCACTGCCTACTGGTTCATGCTGGGCAAGGACTTCGCCGCCAAGGGGCCGCGGGACTTTGGTCGCCTGCGTCAGCTCAACCTGGGGGGCGAGGCCATGCCGGCGGAAGGCGTGGCGGCGTGGAAACAGGCCGGCCTGGATCAGGTCTGCCTGCTCAACACCTACGGGCCTACCGAAGCCACCGTGAGTGCCACGGCCCATGACTGCGGTGCCTACCTGAAGGGGACCGAGCCGCTGCCGGCGGTGATTCCACTGGGCAAGGCCCTGCCGGGCCGTTCCATCTACCTGCTGGACAACAGCGGCAACCTGCCGCTCAACGGTGTGATTGGCGAGCTGATGATTGGTGGCGACCTGCTGGCCCGGGGTTACCACGACCGCCCAGGCCTGACCGCCGAGCGTTTCATTCCCGATCCGTTCAGCAGCGATGGCGGTCGTCTGTACCGCACCGGCGACCTGGCCCGTTATGACGCCGAAGGCGTGATCGACTACGCCGGGCGCATCGACCACCAGGTGAAGATCCGCGGTTTCCGCATCGAGATGGGCGAGATCGAAGCGCGGCTGCTGGAGCTGGCTCAAGTACGCGAGGCAATTGTGTTGGCCCAGGACGGTGCGAGCGGGCCGCAACTGGTGGCTTACGTCGTGCCAGCCGCGCAGGTGGCGGCCGATACGCCCGAGGCCCAGGCGCAATTGCGCGAGCAATTGAAGGGGGCCCTCAAGGAGGTGCTGCCGGATTACATGCTGCCGGCGCACCTGTTGTTCCTCGAAATGCTGCCATTGAGCCCCAATGGCAAGCTGGACCGCAAGGCCCTGCCCAAGGCCGATGCCAGCCTGTTGCAGCACGCCTACATCGCTCCACAGAGCGAGCTGCAACAGCAGGTCGCCGCCCTCTGGAGCCAGGTGCTGGGCGTCGATCAGGTGGGCCTGGACGACAACTTCTTCGAGCTGGGTGGGCATTCCTTGGATGCCTTGCGCCTGATCGGCGCCATCAACCAGGCACTGGCTGTGCAACTGAGCATCAATGCGCTGTTCACTGCGCCGACCGTGGGGCAACTGGCTGGCCTGATCGCAGCCGGTCATCCCGACAGTGCGCAGAATGTCATCGCCCTGGGCGGTTCTGGCCAGCCGCTGTTCTGCTTCCACCCGGCGGGGGGCAGCGTGTATGGCTACCTGCCGTTGGCGGCGCAGTTGCGCGACCGTTGCGCGGTGTATGGCGTGCTGCACCAGGCCTACCTGCAAACCGACTGGAGCGAGGTTTCATGGCAGGCCATGATCGAGCGCTATGTCGCCAACATCCGCCAGGTGCAGCCGACAGGTCCTTACTACCTGGCAGGCTGGTCCCTGGGCGGCTCCATTGCCATGGACGTGGCCAGCGAACTGGAGGCGGCGGGAGATACGGTGCGTTTCCTCGGCCTGCTCGACCCGACACCGCCTCAGGGCGCCGGGGACGATCAGGTCCAGACGCAGGAGATGCCAGTCACTGTGACGGCCGAGTCCGAGTGGCAGGCGATCATCGACAAGCTCTGCCAGCAGTTCCCGGGCAGTGCGGGGATGATCGAAAGCCGCTTGAGGCGCGAAGCCGAGCTCGACTGGCAGAGCATCCATGGCTGGGTAGCCGGCAATATCCCCCTGGCTCCCGGCGAGCTGGATCGGGTGGTGGGGCTGTTCAAGGCCGAGTTCGATGCTTCGTTGGTCAGTAGCGTATTCAATGACTTGAGCAGCTTGTCCGCAGCTTATGTTTATCGTCCATTGCAGGTTGTGCCACAACTGTGGTGGTCCCGTGATTATCAGGATAAGCAGATTGTGCGAATGGAGCGGGCCATGGGAAGTGAAGTGCTTGGCAGAGAGGTCCTGGATTCGTTCAGGACGTTGGCCCGCCATGAGGAAATGGTCGCTGATCTTCGCTTGCTGGAGAGCTTCGAGGAGCGGCTGTTGAGCTGCTTGAACTGAGCCACCGACAAAGGCCTGGATCGGCAACGATCCAGGCCTTTGTCGTTTCTGGAGTATGGCACCGGCTGCAGGTGGAGTAGGTCGCACACCTTCTCTTTCATTCAGGCACTGGAGTGGTTTGGATGCTGAGCCGATAGCCATTCATCCCGCGTGCAGTCGGCTACTTGCAACCTCCGGCAACGAAGGCGCTAGCGCGTTGTATTGAGCGCTTGTCCCGGGAATCGAAAACAGGGAGATAGATCGCTAAGGAGCAGAGGCCGCAGACCGTTCGAGGACGGTATCAGGCTGATGCCGTTGGTGCGGTGCCATGGGGACCGCCCTGGTCGAGGGCGGTCTCTGGCGAGGTTGGAGGGATCAGAGGGACCAGCGGACGGTGACCATGGCGTTGCGCGGATCGCCGTACAGGTTGTTGCCATAATCAGTGTTGCTACCGATGGTCTGGTAGTAGCGCTTGTCGAAGATGTTGTTCAGGTTCAGGCGAACGTCCAGGTTTTCCGTGGCTTTGTAGCTGGCCATAAGGTCGACCAGGGTGTAGGCCTTCTGTTCTATGCGGTAGTCGTATGGTGGTGGGCCATCTTCACTGTTGGTGCCCTTGTTGTAGATAGTGTTCTGGCTATACATGCCACCACCAATGGTCCAGCGATTGAGGTCGCCTGGAAGCTGGTAGGTGGTGAATACTTTGAAAATGTGCCGAGGGATATCGGTACTGAACAGACGTCCCTCCTTGTTCTTGTCGCTATCCTTGGTGTACTTGGCGGCAGCATAGGTATAGCCGGCGCCCAACTCCCAGCCAGGTATCAGCGAACCGTTGATTTCCAGGTCGATGCCTTCGCTGCGTACTTCACCTGCTGCCTCATAGCATGTGGTTCCCCGCGGAGTACATTGATTGGAGTTCAGCTGTTTGGCGCGATTTTGCTGATCGATACGGAAAATCGCCGCGCTGGCATTCAGGCTGCCATCAAAGTATTCGCCCTTGATGCCGATCTCGTAGTTCTTGCCCTCGATAGGCTTGATTGCGCTGTTGGACGCATCGAGCTCGGTCTGCGGCTTGAAAATATCGGTGTAGCTGACGTAGACCGAATGGTGCTGGTCCAGGTCATAGATGGCGCCTGCATAGCGGGTCAGATTACGCGTCACTTTATTGGGGCGGCTGGAAGAGTAGGGTTTGCCGTTCCAGGCGGTGTAGACGTCATAGTCGTACCAGTCCAGTCGGCCGCCGAGAATCAGTTTCAGGTCGTCGGTAATGCTCAGGCGAGTAGTGACATAGGCCGCTTCTTCGTCGCTGGTACGGCGTTGTACCCAGGGAGTGGCGCTCATGTCTGGCTTGGTAATGCCGCTGGGGTTGTAGATGTTGGTATGGGTCGCAAGGTCGATGGGGTTGCCCTTGCCCTTGAACGATAGATCACGCCTGCTGGCACCGACCACCAACTCGTGGGTACGCCCGAACAGCGAGAAGGGACCGGTGACATAACCGTCATAGCTGTTCTGCTGGTCTTCGTATTCGTAACGCCCGATGTTCTGGCCGAATTCGTCGTAGTTGGTACCCATACGCAGCGGAATGGAACCGTGCATCTTCAGGTCCGACCAGCTCTTGCTGGCGGCCAGAAGCATTTTCCAGCTATTGGCGAAGCGGTATTCCAGTCGGGTGAACGCGGTGGTGTTGTCCTGGTCCCAATATTCCCAGTCGCTGCCCAGGTAGCTGGAGCGTTTAAGATGTAGGTCGCTGCCGTCACGTCCAACGGGCAGGCCAGCCCAGGCGCTGTTGTTGTTAGCGTTCTGGTTGGAGGCGCCGAAGGTGAAGGTGGTATTTTCATTCAGGTCCGCCTCGGTGATGGCATAGAACACCGAACGCTCGGAGCTGACGAAGTCCTGGAAGCTGTCCTTGGTCTGATAGGCGGTCACCACGCGACCGCGCAAGGTGCCGCTTTCGTTGAGCGCGTTGGAAGCATCGAACTCAGTACGATAGTTGTCCCAGCTGCCGGCGCTACCGGTGATGGTGACCCGTGGTGTGGCGGTTGGACGTTTACGCACCATGTTGATCGCCGCAGACGGGTTACCCGAACCTTGCATCATGCCAGTGGCGCCACGCACTACCTCTACTCGATCGAAGATTGCCATGTCCGGAGCGGAGTTCATGTCTCGGCTCAGGTAGTGGCTCAAGTCGTTGGGCAGGCCGTCGGTCATCAGGTTTTCGACGGCGAAACCGCGGGAATAGAAGGTCGAGCGTTGCGGGCCTGCCTTGGTCACCGCAATGCCGGGGGTAGCCCTGAGTACGTCTTCCAGGGACTTCATGTTCTGGTCATCCATGCGCTGGCGGGTGATGACCGTGACCGACTGCGGGGTTTCCCGGGCCGATAGCGCGAGTTTGCTGGCGGTCTGCATCTGACCCGTGGTGTAGGAGCCAGTGTCTTCGGTAGTGACTCCCAGGCTCTGGCCACTGATGGTGCTGGTTCCCAGCTCCAGCGAGCCGACGGTGGCACGATTGAGAATGGTGATCGAGTTGCCCTTGAGGGTGTAGGCCACCCCCGTGCCATTGAGCATGGCCGCGATGGCCCGCTCCGGCGAATAGCTGCCGCTGAGGGCGTTGCTGCGCTTGCCCTCCACATCGTCGGGACTGTAGAGCACTTGCATGTTGGCCTGGCGTCCGAATTCTTGCAGGGCAGAAGCCATGGATTGCGAGGCAATGCTGAATTGGATTTCCTGGGCCTGAACCTGCGCCATCAAGGGCAAGGTCAAGGCCAGACCCAAGGTGCGGGAAGCCATTTTTGGCGAGAACGCTTGGCAAAGTAGCGCTTTCGTCAAAGGAGACAAACGATGTTGTGCGGGCATGCTCATATGCTCTTGTAGATCCGGCAGATGTAATGGTTGCTAATGCTAGTGATTCTCAATTCCTGTAATAGGACGCACCACTTGCCATAAACCGGAAACAATCACGCCGGTTGCAGTTCAGTCAGGACTCGTCCGGCCTTCATGCGCACCAACTGGTCGGCAATGTCGAAGTAGCGATCGTCGTGGCTGATCACGATGATGGTCTTGCCCAGGCGCTTGAGATCGGGCAGCAGCTCGGTATAGAAAATCCGCCGGAAGGCCGGGTCCTGGTCGGCGGCCCATTCGTCGAACACCAGCACCGGGCGCTCTTCCAGCCAGGCATTGACCAGGGCCAGGCGCTTGCGCTGGCCGGTGGACAGGTCGGTGGTGGTGAAGGCGCCATCCTTGACGCTGACCTTGTGGGCGATTTCCAGGCGGTTCAGGTACTGGGTGGCGACATCCAGCGACTTGCCGGCGTTGCCCTGGACCAGGTCGTCGAACAGGTAGTAGTCGGCAAATACCGTGGTGAACAGTTGTCGGTAGTCGTCCCGGGCCTGGTCGGTCACGGTTTCACCGTTGAGGCGGATCTCCCCGGATTGGGGCTGGTACAGGCCCAGCAACAGCTTGATCAGGGTGGTCTTGCCGCAACCGTTCTCGCCGACGATGAACACGATGTCGCCCTGCTTGATGCTCAGGTTGATCGGTCCCAGGTGGAACGGTTCGCTGCCCTCGACCGCTGGAGGGCTGTAGCGCACCTCGCGCAGTTCCAGGCTGTGCACTACCGCTTGCGGCGCTTCGCTGTCGTCCATCAGCAGGTGCGGTTCGGGGGAGGAGAAACGCTCGGACAACTCGCTGATGCGGGCGAACGCAATCTTTGCCTTGCCGACGATAGGCAGGTAACCGACCACATGTTCAAGTGGCCCCTTCATGTACAGCAGCACCAGTACGAAGCCGGTGATGACTGCGGGGTCCGGGTTCGGGTAGTAGGCCTGCATGGCCAGGGCCAGGCCGATGACGACGAAGAACAGCATCGAACCGAAGCTCTTGGCCAGGATGTAGATGTTCACCGAGCGCACCTGGATATCGCTGATGCGATCTGCGGTTTCCTGGATGCGATGGGTGTTCATGCGGAAACGCCGTGGTCGGTGGATGCGCAGTTCCTTGGCGCCCGAAGCAATGGCGTTGTAATACCGCTGCAACTCGTCCTCGTGGTCCCGGGCCTCATCAAAACCCTTGATGCCCTTGCCACCCGCCACCAGTTGCACGCTGGTGCCGATGATGATGGCCACCACCATCATCAGGAACATCGGTACCGACAGGTAGGCCAGGTAGCCCAGGCAGCCCAAAGTGACCGTGGCGGCAATGGCCAGGGGGGTGAAGGCAAAGGAAAAGTCACTGATGGTGTCGACGTCGTGGGTCAGTACCGGGATCAGGCGGTGGGAGCGGTAGCGCTCGATCTGGGTAATGGGCGCCGAGAGCACTTTCTCTCCCAGGTCCTTGCGCAGGGCGGCGATGATCCGCTGGCCCACGTAGTTGGTGCCGACATCCGAGACGATCGAGCTGACCAGGGCCAATGCGCAGAGTGCGGCGAAGGTCAGGACCACGCCCTGGGTCATGCCACCGGCCGAATGCAGGGCGTTGTTGATGGTGGCCAGCAGCAGGGTGATAGCCAGGCCACCGGCCATGCCCAGGGCAACGGAAACCAGCACTATGCTGCGAAAGGGCCTGAGCAATGCGAGCAGGCCTTTGAAGGCGCCGCGCTTGGGGTCGGTCATAAGTACTTCCCAGAGAGTGGATAGAGGGTCGGGGCACACGGACCCTTACCCCTGAACAAACGAAGCGTCGCGGCGACTATTTAGCTTTGCCGGCCACCGCCGGGCGCAGGCGTCCCGGATAAATTGCCCGCAGCCTGGTTCGTTCTTGTTCTGTGGGCGCACGTGTATCGACGCAGTGCCTGATCCATTGAGCGAGAGCGAACGAATGACGAAGAAGAATCTGGTGTATGTCTGGTCCCTGCGAAACGCCGCGGCCGACAAGGCGGGGCAGCCGGTGGCCTACAAGGACCACGAGCGCTACATGAAATCGGTGCTGGAGTCCCTGGTGGAGGCGTTGAACCAGACGCCCCTGGGCGAGGCCTACAACCTGGTGGGCGTGGTCTACGACGATGACGAGCAGTCGCCACGGGACCAGAAGCTGGTAAGCGACTATGGCTTCGCCTACCAGCCGGGGCGCCAGTGGCTGTATCCGGCGGACCTCGCCGTGCAGGGGCGCTTGGTCAACGACCTGCTGCTGAGCGTGCCGTCCACCTATCGCCGCCATCCGCGCGGTAGCGCCGAGCACATTGCCGGCAAGCAGGACTTCGAGCGTCGCCTGTACGACACCCTGGTGGAGCTCAAGGCCGATATCGTGGTGCTGGATGGCTTGCTGGTGATCCTCGACGAGCTGGTGCGCCCGGGTGCGCCGTTCGCCCGGCGGATCATGAACATCCACCCGGGCATTACCCGCATCGAGTCGCCCTATGAGCGCCGCGGTGCCTACGCCACCTGGAATGCCTTGTATGGCGCCCGGGGCGAGAAGGTGGTGGATTGGGCGACCCGGGAGACCGTACCGACCGAGCCGCTGTACCTGACCGGGGCTTCCTTCCACTACGTGGACAATGGTATCGACTCCGGAGAGGTCTTCCACGACGTGCTCAATACCGAGATTTCCCCTGAAGACACCATCCTCGAATTGCGCTGGAACAACTTCAACAACAGCCTGTTCCCGGCCTTGCACGAGGGGCTGGCGTTGTTGGCCAAGCAGCTTGAGCCGCAACAGGTTGCCCAACCCCTGGCCTAGGTCTGAGGCTGACGGTGGTCAAGCGCTGTATCGCGCTTGACCACCGTCGAGCGAGCTTGTCACGGGTGGCTGGCCCCTGGTTGTTCAAGTTCGCGCACCACCCGGAAACTTAGCCAATCGCCACGGACTTCGCGCTTGCGACTGTTGCGATTGCCCGAGCGTGAAAATACCGGTGCTTCACCCCAATCATTGCCGCGGATCTGGGCGTCAAGGCAAACGCCTCCCGATGCCTCCATCCAGGCGCTGCCATCGGTGGGAGCTCCGACATAGTCCGGATGCCAGCAGTCGGCCACCCACTCATAGACGTTACCGTGCATGTCGTACATGCCGAAGGCATTGGGTGGGTAGCTGCCCACTGGGGCGCTATAGCTGTACCCGTCCTTGGGGCCATAGGTATTGGCATGCTTGGTGATTTGGTACTGGCCTTCCTCATCGAATGGGAAAGGGAAGGAGCCGGTGCTGCCCGCCCGTGCGGCATATTCACGTTCGGCTTCGCTGACCATTCGATAATGCTTGCCGGTTTTCTTCGATAGCCATTGGGCATAGGCCTGGACGTCGGAATAGTCTACGCATACGGCGGGCTGGCGCGGTCCTTGTGCGTAGCTTGGTTTGCTGGCCTTGCACAGGCGGCCGGGGCGGTCATCACCATCCTTGACCACGGCCCCCGCTTCGCGGATATAGGCATCCAACTCGGCGGCGGTTACGTGGAAGCGACTCATGGCGAAGGCTTTCTTGAAGGTCACGGTATGTTGTGGGCCTTCATCGGGTTCGCGGCCGACTTCGTCTTCGGGGGTGCCCATGACAAAACTGCCGGCGGGCAGCACTACCATTTCCGGACAGTTCTTGCAGTCTTTGAACACGCTGCCGGGCTTGGGTGGTTCCACTGCTTGTGCGTTGAGGCTGATCAGGCAACCAATCAGCGCGGCCAGGGAGGAGTAGGCGACGGGTTTCATCAATCAATAACCTTCAATGTAAGAAAAAGACAGGGTCAGGAGGTCTTGCCGCGCAAGCGCTTACCTAGCAGGTCTATGGTGCGGTCGATGTCTTCCTCGCTGTTGAGTAGTCCGGGGGCCATGCGAACCACCGGCCCTGCATCGCGGTACACGGCGTCGACCAGGACGCGGTTCTTGATCAGCCAGGCGGCAGTGGCATCGGTGTCCAGGTTCTTGCCGCGGAAGAAGGTGAAGCCGGCCGAATGCTCTGGGCTCAGTGGGGTCACCAGTTCTATGCCGGGATACTCCAGCAGTCGCTGCTTGAGATAACTGTTGAGCTCATGGATGCGTGATTGGATATTGGCCTTGCCTAGTTGCATGTGCAGTTCAAAGGCTTGATCCACGGCCCAGCGGTGCTCGAAGCTGTGATAGCCGCCGGGGGTCATGATGGTGGCGAAATCCTTGTTCTCGGAAAACGTCGCCGTAATCGGGGTCAGGTGCTCGAGTTTTTCCGAGCGGGCGCAGAAGATCCCGGTGCCCCGGGGGCCGAACATCCATTTGTGGGTGCCAGCAACGAAGAAGTCGCAATTGAGGTCGGCGAAGCTGATGTCTTCCACGCCGAGCCCGTGTACACCGTCGACGCAGTACAGGATCCGTTCGTGTTCGTTACGGTTGCGGTTGTGACGCTCCACCAGTTGGCCGATCTCGCCTATGGGCAGTTTGACGCCGCTGCCCGATTGCACCCAGGTCATGCCCAGTACGCGAGTGTTGGGGCGAATATTGCGCTCGATGTTCCCCAGTACTTCATCGGTGGACATGTGGTGGGGAGACTTGAACAGCTCGATCGTACGCACCTGGGTACCTTCGCGCTGGGTCCGGTACTTGAGCACATTCCGGGTCGAGTAGTGCTCATGCACTGTCGTCAGTATCTCCTGTCCAGGACGCACGTGGATGCCGCCATACAGCATGGCCAGGCCCTCGGTGGTGCTGCCGGTCAGGGCTATCTGGGTGGGTTTGATCTGCAGGTAACGACCCACACTTTCGCGTACCTGGGCTTCGCGCTGCCAGGTGTACTCAGTGTCGTAGTCCATCGCCAGCGCAGGGTTGCGGTCCAGCACCGCGCGGTATTTCTCGATGGCCTCGCGTACGGGCCTGGGGTGTGAGGTGATCAGGAAGTTGGAGAGATGGATATAGTCAGGGTCAAGATCGAATAGTTGGCGCAGCTGGTTCCATGTCGAAGTGCTGGTTGCTGGCGGACGGGCCGCCTGTGTGGAGGCTAACGCTAGGTTGCCCAGAGGCATGGCTGCGGCCAGCAGGCCTGCTTGCTTGAGGAAGGTCCGGCGATTGGTCACGGGAATTCTCATGGTCATGGTTCAACCGGCGGTGCCAGGTTGTATGGAGGTCTTGACGGGCTTGGCCAGCTTCTGCACTTGTTCCCAGACGCGCAGGTAGTTCTCACCCCAGAGCTTGGCGATCTCGATGTCCGTGTAGCCGCGTTGAATCAGCTCTGCGGTGACGTTGCGGTTGTCCGCCACGCTCATCCAGCCGTTGACGCCGCCACCTTCGTTGAAGTCGGAGCTGATGCCCACGTGATCGATTCCGACCTTTTTCACCGTGTAGTCGATGGCATCGACATAGTCCTTGAGGTTCGCTTTGGGTTCTTCGTCGAGGATGCCGTACAGCGAACTGGCATATTCACCAAAGCGTTGTTCCGGCCAGATAGTGATGACAGCGTCTCCTGGCATCAGGGCGTTTTCCAGTCCTTGCAGTGGGCCCAGATCGAAGCGCTGGCGCAGTGCGTTCAGCTTGTCCAGGGTCGGCTGGCTGAGTGGGCGCAGGTAGGTGGAGAACCCCACTACCTGAATGACGCCTCCTGTAGCCTTGATGACTTGCAGTTCCTTGTCGCTGAGATTGCGTGGGATATCCACTAACGACCTGGGGGCGGAGTGCGAGGCCACTATCGGAGCTCGGGTCAGGGCTGCAACATCCTCCAGGGCCTTGCTGGACATTTGCGAAACGTCGATTACTACTCCCAGGTCATTGAGCCGCTCCACAGCCTGCTTGCCGATGGGCGAGAGACCTCCGAGCGCGTCCCGGGTGTCATTGAAAAATGGCAAGGGGCGCGAAGAGTCAGCCCAGTCGTTGTTGCCGACATAGCTGAAGCCGAACAGGCGCATGCCGCGGGCGGCCCACTTGTCCAGCTCGTCGAGATCGTTCCCCATGGCATAGGCGTTGAGCAGGCTGATCACGACAGCCAGTTTGCCTTCGGAGGCGATGCGGCGCAGGTCAGCGGGGGTGTAGGCAATGGCGGCCTGGTTGGGGAAGTCGCGCACCATGCCCTGGATGATCCGGTAACGGGTCTCGCGCTGGTGACGAGCTTCTTCGATGAAGCCAGTAGTGGGATGGTGGGGGGCGTTGGGGCCGTTCCACATCTCCGGCCAGGCGAGGATGCTTAGGGCGGCTCCGGACATCCTGCCGCGTCCGGCCTTTACCAGGTCGAACTGACGATGAGTGTCCTTGTCCGCTTCGCTGCCCTCGGTGCCGAAGTCCAGCGGTACGGTGATATGGCTGTCGAAAGAGATGATGCGTTCTTGCAGGTCGTTGGCGTGCTTGACGATTTCATTGGGGTAGGACACGCGATCCTTCCAGTAGTAATGCCAGGCCGTTCCGGCCCCAACCCCGAGGGCGGCGACGATCAGTATCAGCAGGCTCAGGTAGAGGGTTTTCTTTCCAGATATTTTGCTCATTGCTATCCCAGTCGCAGGCGGGCTGATGACGGGGTCGGGCGTGAGGAGGCTGCGCTTACAGGCCCGACCTTTTTGTGCACATCTATCCGCGATAAACGAGCTGGTGGGTGGCAAATTTAGCCATCCGGATTCGGCGCGCCGGTAAATTTCCCTGCAAATCCAACGTTCTAGCTAGATGCGTGACGCGCCACTGGATAAAGGTAGAGCGATGAGGTTTTCGAGACGAGGATTTTTGACCGGTCTGGCGGTGACGGGGGCGGCTATCCCCGTGGCGATCTATACCCAGAAGGAACTGCTGCGTCAGGATGTTCGCCGTAAGGAAGAGCAGGAAATCACCCCAGGTGAAGCCAAGCTGGAGGTGGCCCAGGATCCAGGGATACGCCTTGCCGATCACTTGCGAGGTATCTGGGATATTGAGTTCCTGGACGCCGATGGCCCTCACGCCCTGCCTCGCCGTGGTTGTGAGCTGTTGCTCGATGCTGGGCCTGCCGGGCGTGGCCTGCGGGGCTTCCTGGGACGTCCTGAAAGTCTGCGTGATGATAAGGGAGAGGCGTTCCTGGTCTTGGGTGACCTGGCCTCGGTGGACGCTGCGAAGCTGCGTTGGCGGCTGTATCCCGATGGACAGATTGCCGGTTCTCCCTCTCATGAGTGCCGGGTAGTGCTCGATGAAGTCTGGGCGAGTTGGGGTAATGCTGGCGCTGGTACCTTGAGCGGTAGTGTGCAGTCCTTGCAGC
Source organism: Pseudomonas sessilinigenes (assembly GCF_003850565.1). Taxonomy (NCBI): domain Bacteria; kingdom Pseudomonadati; phylum Pseudomonadota; class Gammaproteobacteria; order Pseudomonadales; family Pseudomonadaceae; genus Pseudomonas; species Pseudomonas sessilinigenes. The sequence goes on along the minus strand of NZ_CP027706.1, from coordinate 6,494,145 downwards.
TTGCTCCCTTGGCTCCCGTACCGGCCGGGCGTTTCGTCGCTCGCAAGCGGCCTTTCCCCGCGGCACGAGAGCAGGCTGGCCTGAGTCCCGCCTTGTTGGCATGGTTGGTCTCTGCACAGCACCGATTGTTTCATCAGCTCTGGCACGCCTCTCGTGATCGCTGGCATACCTTGCCCAAGGAAAAGCGCAACAGCCTGCGCGGGCTTGGTTGGCAGCCGGGGCCGGTGAAGCATGAGCGCGGCGCTCGCGGGCGGCGCAAGCATCGCAATGCCTCAGGTATCGATTTTCTGTTCATGCATCGGCACATGTTGTTGCATGCACGCTCGCTACAACCTGACTTGGTGTCGTGGCGCCAGATACCGCAGCCATCAGCTCGCCTTGAGCAGGATCGACAGGCTTTCATTCGTTACTACGAGAACCGTGATGGCTGCTCGGTGCCCCCTGCCTGGGTATCCGAGGATGATGAAGAGTTCACCCAGTGGCTGCATGGTCTCAAGAGTGATGCGGCCTTCTATGGCAACTTCCAGGTTTGGGAGTCGCAGTACCAGGATCCGGAATATCTGAGTCGCATGAGCTTGGGCGAATTTGGTTCCGAGATCGAGCTGGGCATGCATGACTGGCTGCATATGCGCTGGGCGGATGTTGCTCGTGATCCTTCCAATGGTATGCCGGTGATGGAGGCGCGCATGTCCTCGGACTTCGCCGGGCGCTGGTACCTGGCGCCGAATGATTTCCTTGGTGACCCGTTTTCGTCCCACGTCCATCCGGTGTTCTGGAAGTTTCATGGTTGGATCGATGACCGGATCGACGACTGGTTTCGTGCCCACGAACGCTATCACCCGGGTGAAGTACTACGGCGTGAGGTCAATGGCGTGCCTTGGTTCGCGCCGGGGCGTTGGGTGGAGGTAGACGATCCGTGGTTGGGGGCCTCGACCCATGGCTGTGGGCCGCTGGGTAATGCCCCTGGGGAAATGTCGCTGGAGATGGACCAGGAGGTCATGAAGCTGGCGTTGCGGATTGCCCTGAGTCGCGATGAAGAGGTACCGGAGCTGCTCAAGCGCGCCCCGCGGCGGCCCTGGTATGCGCAGCACCTGAAGCTCTGAGGTGCTGGCAGGCAGAGGGGTCAGTTGGCAAGGGCTGTGTCGGCCAGGAAGCTGAACAGTCCTGGGTACCTGGTCTGTTGCCATTGTTCCAGGCCGTGGTCGAAAAACAGCACCTGCTCCAGGCATTGGCCGTTTTCTATCCCGAAGCCGTAGAAGTCGCCGCAGCCATTGTCTGAAAACAGCAAATGGCTGCTGCCGGCGCTGTTGTTTCTACCCAGGTTGAAATCGCTGGCCTGGTCCAGCGAGTACACGATTCCCAAGGCAAAGTAACCGCCGCCACATACCTTGAGGAAATGCCGGTATTGAGCAGGGAGGCGCAGCGCCATGGACTTTTCAAATTCGATGATTGCAGCTTCGGTGGCGAGGCTGTCCGAGGGCAGTTCGAACCAGATGGGGTTGGCCTTGCGCTGGTGGTCCAGCAGTTGCTTGAAGTCGTCGAAATCCATTGGTCGGTCCGTCGATGTGTCGGGTATTCAGTCGTCAGCCAGGAGCTTGGCGACGCCGTGGTGGTGCAGGTGGGTGTTCAGCGATGCGATCGCCTGCGGGCTGGGCTTGGCGAGGGTCACGGCCTGGTGGATGTCGTTCAGCACGAGTGCGGGGTCCCGCTGGGTCAGCTGCGCAACGACTTGCGCCAGGTTGCGATCTGAAAAGTGCTCATACAGGACGGCCAGCAGGGCGTGGTAGTCGGAGGGCGCGACACCGTCCGGGAAGGCTTCTTTCAGCGCTGATACGGCTTCTGCCAATGGCTCGTCCAGCTCGGTTCTGAGGGGCATCGGGTGCTCTTCCTGGGATGGGTGGCGAACCGTCGATTCTAGGCGAACAACCGACCGGTTGTCCTGGTGGCTGGCGATGCACAAGGCTTCGCCAGCCGCCCAGCGACTTGCTCCGCAGGACCTAGCGCGTGGCTGGTGTGGATGCCTGCCAACCGCCTCCCAGTGCCTTGTACAGCGCGACGCTCGATTGCAATCGCGACAGGCGCAGTTGCACGTTCTGGTCCTGTGCAGCGTAGAGGGTGCGCTGGGTGTCCAGGACCGACAGCAGGTCTGCGGCCCCGGCCTGGTAGCGACTCTGGGCGATATCGAACGCCCGTTGCGCCTGTTCCAGCTCCTCGCTCTGCCATTGCCGTTGCTGGTCCAGGCCACGAATGCCGTTGAGGGCTTTTTCCACATCGGCGAAGCCGTTGATGATCGCCCCGCGATAGGTCTCCAGCAGCTCTTCCTGGCGCGCCGTGGCCCGGTCGCGCTCCGCGCTCAGGCGCCCGGCGTTGAAGATCGGTGCCACCAGGCCGGAAGCCAGGTTGTAGAAGGGGTTGCGCAGGACGTCGTCGAATTTGTTGGCGCTCGAGCCCAGCCTTGCCGTCAGGGTCACGGTGGGCAGCATGGCGGCCCGGGCCACACTGACATCGGCCTGGGCTGCCGCGAGCCGGACTTCGGCGCTGGCGATATCCGGGCGGCGGGCCAGCAACTCACTGGGCACCCCGGCATCGATGTCCGGCCAGGTCAGCTCGGCGAAAGGTTGTGCGTTCAGGGCCAGGCTCTGCACTGGCCGGCCGAGTAGGGTGGCGAGGGTGATCAGGGCTTCTTCGGCCTGCTGCTGCACCAGCGGTACCTGGCGTTGCTGGGCTGCCACCAGGCTCTTTTGCTGGGCCAGTTCCAGGGCCGTGGCCGAGCCTGAGTCGTAGCGGGTCTGGACCAGGCGCAGGACGCGCTGGGCGTTGGCCAGGTTGAGCTCGGCGATCCGGGTCTGTTCCCGTAGCGCAAGTAGCTGGGCGTAGTTGTTGGCCACGCCGCTGAGCAGGGTCAGCTCTACCGTTGCCCGGTCGAATTCGCTGGCCTGGGCGCCGAGCACGGCGCTATCGCGGGCCGCGCGCCTGCCACCCCAGAAATCGACTTCATAAGTGGCGCTCAGCCCGGCGTCGAACGTATTCACGGTCCTGTCGCTGCTGGTGCTGCTTTGCTGGTTGCTGCCTTTGCCACCCATGCGCTTTTGCCGGCTGGCATTGACGCTGCCTTCGACCGAGGGCAGGAGCGGCGCGCCGGCCACGATGGCGCTGGCCTGGGCCTGGCGCACTCGGGCCATCGCCGCTGCCAGGTCATGGCTGCCGGTTCGCGCTTCGGCGATCAGGCGGTCCAGTTCCGGGCTGCCAAAACGGGCCCACCAGCGAGGGTCTTGCTGTTGGCCTTCGCGATGGGAGGGGGCCTGCCAGGCCTTTGGTGCTTGCAGGCCGCTATCCGGGTGTGGGGTGGAGCTGCTGCAGGCCGCCAGCAAGACGCTGGCGGCTATCAGGGTCAGGGTGGTCTTCATCGATCGATCATTCACTGGTAAGGGCCGTGACCGGGTCGAGCCGGGCAGCTTTGCGGGCCGGCATGAAGCCGAAGACGACGCCGGTGACCAGGGCGCAGGCGAAGGCGCCGAGTACCGCGGCCAGGGAAAATGCTACCGCCACTTCGCTGAGAATCAGCACGCCGCCGATGATCAGGGCCACGCCGATGCCGGTCAGTCCGCCGACCACCGAGAGCATCACCGCCTCGGTGAGGAACTGGCGCAGGATGTCCCGCTGGCGGGCACCGGTGGCCATGCGAATGCCGATCTCGCGGGTGCGCTCGCGCACGGTCATGAGCATGATGTTCATCACGCCGATACCGCCGACCAGCAGGGAGATGGCGGCGATGGCGCCGAGCATCAGCGACAGGGTGTTCTGGGTCCGGGCCTCGGCCTGGATCATCGCGGCGTTGTTGGTCAGTTCGTAGTCGCGTTTGCCGTGGTGCAGGCGCAGCATGAGCTCATCAATTTCACGCTCGGTTTCCTTGACCCGACTTGCATCGGCCGCGGCGATTGCCACGTATTGCGGATCGCGGCTATCGAACAGGCGAATGCTGGCCGCGGAATAGGGCACAGCGATACGGTCGTCGCTATCGCTGTCGCCGGAACTCGCACCTTTTTCCGCCAATACGCCAACCACTTGGAAGGGCACGTTTTCGATCAGGATGTACTGGCCAATGGGGTTGGCCACATCCTTGAGCAGTTTTTCCCGGACCTTGTGGCCGATGACCGCCACGGCCGCGGCAGAGCGTTCGTCGGCTTCGCTGAAATAGCTGCCTTGGACGACGGGCCAATTGAAGATCGCCGGGAAGTTGGTGTCGTTGCCACCCACGTAGCTCATGTAGTCGGCATTGCCGAAGCGTACCCCGGCTTTTGCGCCATTGACCGCCATGATGCGCTTTACCTGTGGTAGGGCGGCCAAGGCCGCGACGTCATCCAGGGTCACGATGCCCTCTGGGGTTCGGGGGTTGGGCGAATAGCCGCTCAGGTAGATGATGTTGGAGCCAAAGGCCCCCATCTGCGCCATTACCTGGCGCTTGCTGCCTTCGCCCACCGCCAGCATCACCACCACCGACGCCACGCCGATGATGATCCCCAGCAGGGTCAGGGCGGTGCGGAAGCGGTTGAGCCACATCACTCGCCAGGCTGCCTGCACCGCTTCCACCAGCTCGCCTTTCCAGGCTCCAGTAGGTTCGCTGCCATCGGCCAGGCGCTGGCGCAGGTCCACGGCCTGCAGGGCGCCGGCGTTGGCGCTGGCTTGCACGCTAGGGTCGGTATCGGCGGTGTCGCTGATGATCTCGCCGTCGCGGATCTCGATGATGCGCTTGGCCCGGGCAGCCACTTCGCGGTCGTGGGTGATGAGGATCACCACGTGGCCCTGGCTGGCCAGTTCGTCCAGCAGGGCCATGACCTCGGCGCCGCTGTGGCTGTCCAGGGCGCCGGTGGGTTCGTCGGCGAGGATGATGTGGCCGCCGTTCATCAGCGCGCGGGCGATGGACACCCGCTGCTGCTGGCCACCTGACAATTGGTGCGGACGGTTGCCGGTACGGCTGCCCAGGCCCAGGCGCTCCAGCAGGGCGGCAGCGCGGGCGTGGCGTTCGGCGGCCGGGGTGCCGGCATAGATCGCCGGCATCTCGACGTTTTCCTGGGCCGAGCCCGAGGGAATCAGGTGATAACCCTGGAACACGAAGCCGAAGGCTTCCCGGCGTAGCCAGGCCAGTTCGTCACTGTCGAGCCGGGCGACGTTCTCGCCGGCGAACAGGTACTCGCCGGAGGTCGGTCGATCCAGGCAGCCGAGGATGTTCATCAGGGTCGACTTGCCGGAGCCCGAGGCACCGACGATGGCCACGAATTCCCCGGCATGGATCGACAGGTCGATGCCGCGCAGGACATCCACCTGCGGGCTGTCGCCGCCACCATAGGATTTGCGGATGCTGCGCAGGTCGATCAGGGGCGTTTGCATTCAACCTCCGCTGCTGTTGGCAGGGCCGATCAGCAGGTGGTCACCTTCGTTCAAGCCTTCGAGGATCTGCACCCGCAGGCGATCGCTGATGCCAACCCGGACCTTGCGCTCGCTGACGGCGCCGTTGCTGGCCACGACCCGGGCAATCTGCTGGCCGGGAGCATCGCCGTCCTGCAGTGCGGCGATGGGCGCGGTGAGTACGTCCTTGGCCGAGTCGGCGACGAAGAACACCTGGGTGGTCATCTCCGCCATCAGCGCGTTGTCGGAGTTGTCCACATCCAGCAACACGGTGTAGAGCACCACGCGGCCGCTGCCACGCTTGCTGGTGCTGCTGGGGCTGCCCCCGCCCTGGCTGGTTTCGTTCAATGGCTTGGGCGGGATCGGCAGGATCTGGCGCACGGTGCTGGTCCAGCGCCGGCCGCCGCCGCTCAGGGTGGTGAAGTAGGCGCTCATGCCGGGTTTCACGTGGCCGATGTCGGCTTCCGAAACCTCGGCCCATACGGTCATTGGCGACAGCTTGGCGATCCGCAGGATCAGCGGAGTCTGTTGTTGGGCGTTGAGGGTCTGGCCTTCGCGGGCATCCACCGCCACCACGGTGCCGGACAGGGGGGCATAGATGCGGGTATAGCCCAGCTCTGCCTGGTCGCTGCGCAGGCTGGCCTGGGCCTGGCGGATCTGCGCCTTGTACATGTCGATCCGCGCCTGGGTGGCCTTGAGTTCGGCCTGGGCGGTTTGTACGTCCTCATCGCGGGTCGCACCGCCGGCGGCGAGGTTCTGCTGGCGTTGGTACTTCTGCCGGGCCAACTGGTTCTGGGCGTATTGCTCTTGCAACTGGGCCTGCAGGTTCTCGATGGCGAAGCGGCTGGCATCGAGCTTGGCCTGTTGGGTGGAGGGGTCGATTTCCACCAGCAACTGGCCTTCTTTTACCGCGTCACCGGCTTCCACATGGATCTTGCGGATCTGCCCGGAGGCCTGGGCGCCGACATCCACATAGCGGCGCGGTTGCAAGGTGCCCAGGGCTGTGACGCTGCTTTCGATATCGCCCCGGCGCACTTGCACGGTGCTGAACTGGTCGCGCCCTGACGGAATGAACTTCCAGGCGGCGATGGCGACGATGGGGATCACACAGAGTGCGGCAAGCAGGGCGCGTCGGGAGTTTCGAGGACGTTTCATGCAGGGTTCCGGCCAGAGGTATTGGCCCGTCGGGGCAGTGGGCCGCGTGTGGCGGGCCGGTTGCCGACTGCCGGGCAAATGGCAGGGACGGGAAGCTGTCAGGTAAACGAGAGGCCGCAGGGGGAATTTAACTGTCGACATATGGCGTTACAGCTGCCCGGATAGCGAAATAAACCCACTGCGACTCTGCGGTACTTTAAATCTATATGAGAATTACTATAAATTACGCTGGTTCAAAACTGCCATCATTGAATCACCGGGCCAACCGGCTAACGTCGGTCTCGCTCAAGGAAATAACCGTCATGGGGGCGGTTGGGAGCCATGTTGGAAAGTTACTATCGCGAGCTGATGTGCTTCCTCCATGCCAAGCTGGGTAATCGCCAGGTGGCCGAGGATGTAGTGCACGACGCTTACGTCCGGGTGCTGGAGCGTACGAGCGATACGCCAATCGAGCAGCCGCGGGCGTTTCTCTACCGCACGGCGCTGAACCTGGTGATCGATGGCCATCGGCGCAATGCCTTGCGCCAGTCGGAGCCGCTTGAGGTGCTGGACAACGAAGAGCGCTATTTCAACCCGTCGCCGCAAACCAGCCTGGACCAGGGCCAGCGCCTGGACATGCTGCAGCGGGCCTTGGCGGAACTGCCCCGCCTGTGTCGCGAGAGTTTCCTGCTGCGCAAGCTCGAGGGCATGTCCCACTTGCAGATCGCCGAGCAATTGGGCATTTCCCGCAGCCTGGTGGAAAAACACATCGTCAATGCGATGAAACACTGCCGGGTTCGCCTGCGCCAGTGGGAAGCCCAATAGGCCAAGCGCAGTGCGTCTTATTTAGTTAAATTTTTTTTCACTGTCCTCGTCCCTACTCAACAGACGATCTGCTGACCTTCGCGGGCCAGTCGGGTCACCGTGACACTTTATCCCCCGCGTTGAGGCGGTTTATCCAGAGGACACTGGAAATGACACAGGCAATTGCATCGGCCCACGTTCACGATTTGATCGGTATCGGTTTCGGCCCCTCGAACCTGGCGCTGGCCATTGCGCTGGAAGAGCGCGGGCAGGAGCACGGCCCCCTGGACGCGGTGTTCCTCGACAAGCAGGCGGACTATCGCTGGCATGGCAACACCCTGGTGACCCAGAGCGAGCTGCAGATTTCCTTCCTCAAGGACCTGGTGACCCTGCGCAACCCAACCAGTCCCTATTCCTTCGTCAACTACCTCAAGCACCACGGGCGCCTGGTGGACTTCATCAACCTGGGCACCTTCTATCCGTGCCGCATGGAGTTCAACGATTACCTGCGCTGGGTGGCCGGGCATTTCCAGGAGCACAGTCGCTACGGTGAAGAAGTGCTGGGTATCGAGCCCGTGCTGCATAACCAGCAGGTCGAGGCGCTGCGGGTGATCTCCCGCGACGCCCAGGGCGCCGAGCAGGTGCGCACCACTCGCTCGGTGGTGGTCAGCACCGGTGGCACGCCGCGGGTTCCGGAACTGTTCAAGGGGCTCAAGGGCGATGCGCGGGTCTTCCACCATTCCCAGTACCTGGAGCGCATGGCCCAACAGCCTTGCGTCAACGGCAAACCGATGAACATCGCCATCATCGGTGGCGGGCAAAGCGCCGCGGAAGCCTTCATCGATCTCAACGACAGCTTCCCCTCGGTGCAGGCCGACATCATCATGCGTGGCTCGGCCCTCAAGCCGGCCGACGACAGTCCGTTCGTCAACGAAGTATTCTCCCCGGCCTTCACCGACCTGGTGTTCCAGCAGAACGACAGCGAGCGCGAGCGTCTGGTCAGCGAGTACCAGAACACCAACTACTCGGTGGTGGACATCGACCTGATCGAGCGCATCTACGGGATTTTCTATCGCCAGAAGGTCTCCGGTGTTCCGCGCCATGCGTTCCGCACCCTGACCACCGTCGAGAAGGCCACCGCCACCGACCTGGGCATCGAGCTGATCCTGCGCCATGGCGCCAGTGGCGAGCGTGAGGTGCGCCACTACGACGCCGTGGTCCTGGCTACCGGCTACGAGCGCAACCTGTACCGCGACCTGCTGGCGCCGCTGCAGGCCTACCTGGGTGACTTCGAGGTGGATCGCAACTACCGCCTGATCACTGACGAGCGCTGCAAGGCCGGTGTCTACCTGCAGGGCTTCAGCCAGGCCAGCCACGGCTTGAGCGATACCCTCTTGTCGGTGCTGCCGATCCGCGCCCAGGAGATCGCCGATTCGCTGTACGAGCATGGCAAGACCCGCGGTCACAGCCGCTCGGTTCGCGACATGCTGCTGGCCACCGCCAGCTGATGCACCGGCCGCTGCCGCAGCCCTGCGGTAGCGGCCGCCGTGGTCATGAAAGCTTCATGTTTTATCCCTTCCTGAACCTGCGCTGAAGAATTTTTCAATTCCCCCCGGCAAGGTTTTTTCCCAGGTTTACTCTATAAAAGGTGCGGCGTAAGCTGCGCGCGTTTTCAATCAATGGAGGCCCAGTGTGGGTACTTGTTCGAGTGACAGGAGTCAGCCGGTCTCGATAACCGGCGCGGTCCCGGCAAGATAACGCGCAGCCTTGATTCCTGCCGTTGTCTCGCCATCCAGCGAGAGGCGGCATTCCGGTCGCGACCTGTTCTGGTCGTCCCGATTTCCCTTCTTGATGACTCCGATCGATGTCCGACCCGGCCTGGTGCCGTGTCGCGGCTGCTTCGACGCGCAGGTTCCACGGACCTGCGGGCCGGTCTTGGGTGGGCGTTCGATGCGCCTTGCACCTGATCCGGCGGTACCTGCCTGTGGTGTTTCCAGTGCCGTCCGTCCAGGGGAACAGCCATGGGATTTACCCGTCAGCATCGCCAGCAACATCGCCCATCCCTGATGGGGCGATTGCCTCGGGCGTGAGCCCGATCCTGCCTTGTTCCATCTCCCTGACTGTTTCGTTTCAACGCGGCCGTTCTTGTGCCAAGCACCGGTCGTGCAGGAGTCATCATGAAGCTCACCCTGTTGAAAGAATTCTTCGCCGGTTTCCTGCGGACCCGGCATTTCGCCCGGCACTTCCGGCGCCTGGCCCTGCTGGAAAGCTTCAGCGACGCCAGTGTCAGTCGCGATGTACCGCCAACCCTGGCGCAAACCCTGGTCGCGGCGGCCAACAGCGACGCGGCGCAACTGCTGGACCAGCTCGGCAGCCATACCGATGGCTTGAGTACCGAGGAAGCCGAGGTGCTGCGTGAGCGCCATGGCCTCAATGAAGTCGAGCACGAGCAGGCGCTGCCCTGGTGGACTCACTTGTGGCATTGCTACAAGAACCCCTTCAACCTGCTGCTGACCCTGCTGGCAGTGATCTCCTGGCTGACCGAGGACATGAAGGCGGCCACGGTGATTTTCTCCATGGTGGTGCTCTCGACCCTGCTGCGCTTCTGGCAGGAGGCCAAGTCGAACAAGGCAGCCGATGCCCTCAAGGCCATGGTCAGCAATACCGCCACCGTGATGCGTCCGGATACGCCGTCCCAGGCCGCGCCAATGCTCGGTCGCCTGTTGGGGGCCGCTGCCGAGGCCAAGGGACCGCAGCGCATCGAGCTGCCCATCAAGCAGCTGGTGCCGGGTGACCTGATCGCGCTCTCGGCCGGCGACATGATTCCCGCCGACTGCCGGGTGCTCAGTGCCAAGGACCTGTTTGTCAGCCAGGCGGCAATGACCGGTGAGTCCATGCCGGTGGAGAAATTCCCGCGCCAGCAGGATGCCGACACCAGCAACCCCCTGGACCTGGACAACATCCTGTTCATGGGCACCAACGTGGTGTCCGGCTCCGCCACGGCGGTGATCCTGACCACCGGCAACAGCACCTATTTCGGCGCCCTGGCCCAGCGGGTCAGTGCCACCGACCGTGCGCCAACTTCGTTCCAGAACGGGGTCAACAAGGTCAGTTGGCTGCTGATCCGCTTCATGTTCGTCATGGCGCCGCTGGTGCTGTTCATCAATGGCTTCACCAAGGGCGACTGGATGGAGGCGCTGCTGTTCGCCCTGTCCATCGCCGTGGGCCTGACCCCGGAAATGCTGCCGATGATCGTCACCTCGACCCTGGCCAAGGGCGCGGTGTTCCTGTCGCGCAAGAAGGTCATCGTCAAGCGCCTGGATGCAATCCAGAATTTCGGCGCCATGGACGTGCTGTGCACCGACAAGACCGGCACCCTGACCCAGGACAAGATTTTCCTGGCGCGCCATGTCGATGTGTGGGGCGAGGAGTCCGACGACGTATTGGAGCTGGCCTACCTCAACAGCTACTACCAGACCGGGCTGAAGAACCTGCTGGACGTGGCGGTGCTCGAACATGTCGAGATCCAGCGTGAACTGGCGGTCGGCACGGCGTTTCACAAGGTCGATGAAATTCCCTTCGACTTCACTCGCCGGCGGATGTCGGTGGTGGTGGCGGAGCAGGGCCAGCCCCATCTGCTGATCTGCAAGGGGGCGGTAGAGGAGGTATTGGCGGTGTGCCGCAATGTGCGTCATGGCGATGCCGAAGAGGCCCTGAGCGATACGCTGCTGGCGCGGATTCGCCAGGTGACCGCCGACCTCAACGAGGAAGGCCTGCGGGTGGTGGCGGTAGCCGCACGGCCCATGCTTGAGGGGCGCGATACCTACAGCCTGGCCGATGAGCGTGAGTTGACCCTGATTGGCTACGTGGCCTTCCTCGATCCGCCCAAGGAAAGCACGGCCCCGGCCCTCAAGGCCCTGGCCGAGCATGGCGTGGCAGTGAAGGTGCTGACCGGCGACAACGAGCTGGTGACCGCCAAGATTTGCCGAGAAGTGGGCCTGGAGCAACAGGGCCTGCTGATGGGCAACGACATCGAGCGCATGAGTGACGAGCAACTGGCCAAGGCGGTGGAAACCACCAATGTCTTCGCCAAGCTGACCCCGACTCACAAGGAGCGCATCGTCCGCCTGCTCAAGGCCAATGGGCACGTGGTGGGGTTCATGGGCGATGGCATCAACGATGCGCCGGCGCTGCGTACCGCCGACATCGGTATTTCCGTGGATAGCGCGGTGGACATCGCCAAGGAAGCGGCGGACATCATCCTCCTGGAAAAGAGCCTGATGGTGCTGGAGGAGGGCGTGCTGGAAGGGCGCCGGACCTTCGCCAACATGCTCAAGTACATCAAGATGACCGCCAGCTCCAACTTCGGCAACGTGTTCTCGGTGCTGGTGGCCAGTGCCTTCATTCCGTTCCTGCCGATGCTGCCCATGCATCTTCTGGTGCAGAACCTGTTGTACGACATCTCGCAGATCGCCATTCCCTTCGATAACGTCGACGACGAGATGCTGAAAAAGCCCCAGCGCTGGCAGCCGGCCGATGTCGGGCGCTTCATGGTGTTCTTCGGGCCGATCAGCTCGATCTTCGACATCACCACCTTTGCCCTGATGTGGCATGTGTTCGGCGCCAGCACTCCGGAGCACCAGACGTTGTTCCAATCCGGCTGGTTCGTGGTGGGGCTGCTGACCCAGACCCTGATCGTGCACATGATTCGCACGCCGAAGATACCGTTCCTGCAAAGCCGGGCGGCCATGCCGTTGATGGTGATGACCGGGATCATCATGGCCGTGGGGATCTTCCTGCCGATGGGCCCGCTGGCCCATTACTTCAAGCTGCAGGCCTTGCCACCGCTGTACTTCCTGTTCCTGCCGCTGATCCTCGTGGCCTACATGGCCCTGACCCAGGCGGTGAAGGGTTTCTACGTACGGCGTTTCGGCTGGCAGTAAGGAGCAGTACCGGCAAGCGGCAGGTTTTCAGTGGGCGGTGCGCTACTTGTAACCTGCCGCTGCTAGCCTGCCACTTGTCGCCAAAAGGATCTTAGCCATGCAAGCCCTGCACAACATCAACCTGGATTCGCTGATCGATACCCTGGTCAGCCTCAGCACAGCGTTCATCCTTGGCGGCCTGATCGGCTTCGAGCGCCAGTTCCGCCAGCGCACCGCCGGGTTGCGCACCAACGTGCTGGTGGCGGTGGGGGCGGCGATCTTCGTCGACATGGCCAACCGCCTGGGCGGTGCCGAGGGCGCGGTACGGGTGGTGGCTTATGTGGTCTCGGGCATCGGTTTCCTCGGCGCCGGGGTGATCATGCGCGAGGAGGGCAATGTACGAGGGCTGAATACCGCCGCCACGCTCTGGGCATCGGCGGCGGTCGGGGCCTGTGCCGGTGCCGACCTGATCCTCGAGGCCTTGCTCGGCACCCTGTTCGTGCTGGCGGCCAATACCCTGCTGCGGCCCATCGTCAACAACATCAACCGCCAGCCTCTGGATGTGGTGTCCGCGGAGGTGACCAATATCGTCTATGTGATTGCCCAGCGCTCCAAGCAGAAGGCCGTGTTTGCCCTACTGGAGGCCGAACTGGCGCGCTGCAACTACCCGGCCAGCGATGTCGATGTGCACGCCTTTGGCAATGAGGAGGTGGAGATCGAAGCGACCCTGGCCACCACCTCGGTGGACGGTGACGAACTGGATGCGCTGGTGGCCCGGCTCTCGGGATCGCCCTTGGTGCAACAGGCCTTCTGGAGCCCCAGCACCACCGAGTGAGCGCAGGTACGGATCCTTCGCGACACGTCCAGACGACGTGGGACCGTGACTCTTCGGCCTGTGCGCAAGGCCGATGGCAGGACCGAGCCGGAGCGGTTTTCAGAACGATCTCATGGCAAGCCCGTGGACGCTTGCTCCAGCCTTCTACCGGTTCAGAAGGACAGGCCGGCCTCGGCCGGTCGCTACTTCGCCACAGGACCAGAAGAATGGCCAACACCACACTGCGCATACTGATTGCCGACAACCAGCATTTTCATCGGCTGCAAATCGAGAGAGCCCTCAACCAGTTGAGTTACTACCGGATCGCCCCCGTGCATCGGCTGGAGGAGTTGCTGACCCTGGTGGAGTACGCCAGCGCCCCGTTCGACCTGGCGATCATCAGCGCGACCTTGAGCGTGCCGGGCGCATTCGACCTGCTGGACTTCTGCATGGACAACCGGCAATTGCACCAGGTGCTGATCTACGACTGCCCGGGCTGGCCCAAGCTGGCCAGCCACCGGCGCCAGAGTCTCCATGTCAGCCATGCCCACTTGCCGGATCGCAAGGCGCTCGGGCAACTGATGCGGTTGATCGATCCACCCGGGTATCGGGCCCTGGCAAGCCCGAGTCCGAGCTAGTTCAGCCCCTGGGCTGGAGGATCATGCAGGTCGTGCTGCCGGTGGCGTACAGGCGGCCGTCCACGTCATAGATGCGCCCTTCGGCCAGGGCCGTACTGCGGCCCAGGTGTACGATCTTGCCTTCGGCCCGTACCGGGCCGCTGTCTGCGGTCAAGGCCCGCACGTAGCTGATGCGCAAGTCCAGGGTGGTGTAGCCCTGGCCCTTTTGCAGGCGGGTGTGGATCGCACAACCCATGCAGGAGTCCAGCAAGGTCGCGGCGTAGCCGCCATGGACAGTGCCCAGTGGATTGTAGTGGCGTGCATCCGGGGTGCCCTGGAACACGAACAGGCCGCTGGACCATTCGATGGGCACGAAGTCCAGCAAGGTGCCGATAGGCGGCGAGGGAAGCTCACCGTTACCGATACCCTCGAAGAATTCTTGTGGCGTCAGCTCGCTGACCTGGGCCAGGGGCAGGCTGCCAGGGCCGGCGAGGCGGGTGCGCATGGCCTGTTCCTGGTCTTGCCATTGGGCTAGCAGGGTGTCGCGTGATGGGCTTTGCATGGCGTTTCCTCGATGGGGTCCTGACGTCTCGAAGAAATATTATGATTGAAATATTTATCTGCACAGGGGTATTTCCGCCATGGACCGGCCATTTCCAGCCGTGTCTTGCTCACGCCATGTCGCTACGGCTGAATTCATCGCCCAGGAAGTCGATCAGGCTGCGCACCGACGGCAGCAGGCCCCGGCGTGAAGGGAAAATGGCATGGACGATCCCGCAGCGTGGCGCCCAGCCGGGCACCAGTTCCCGCAGGCGCCCGGCATCCAGGTCGTCGCGTACCACGACCTTGGGCAAATGAGCGATGCCAATGCCGGCCAGCACCGCATGGCGCAAGGCGATCAGATCGTCGGTGACCATTCGGGGGTGGTGGCGGATCATCGCCTCGGCGCCCTCCGGACCCAGCAGTTGCCATTGGTAGTCACGCTGCGCCGCGCCCCAATGCAGGCTCGGCAGGCCGCTGAGATCGGCGGGTGAGGGCGGGTTCGAAAAATGCCGGAGTACATCCGGGTGCCCCACTAGGCACTGAGTGCTATTGCCCAGGACCTTCATCACCAGATCGGTATTTTCCAGGGGCGGAAAACGCACCCGCAGGGCGATATCGAACCCCTCGTGGATCAGGTCCACCCGGCGATTGGTGCTCTCGATGAACAATTCCACCAACGGGTACTTGAGCATGAAGCGGGTGAGCATCGGCCCCACCCAGGAGTTCAACAGCGCCGTGGGGCAAGCCACCCGTACCAGGCCCTGGGGTTCGGAACGATTGCGCTCGATGACTTCCGCCGCGCCTTCGGCTTCCACGCGCATGGCCAGGCAACGCTGGTAGTACTCCTGGCCGATCTCGGTCAGCGAGCAGTGCCGGCTGGTGCGCTGGATCAGGCGTACGCCAAGGCGTTCCTCCAGTTGGGCGATACGCCTGCTGAGCTTGGACTTGGGCATGTCCAGGGCCCGCCCGGCGGCGGCGAAACCACGATGCTCCACCACCTGGGTGAAGTAATAGAGCGTATTGAGATCTTCCAACATCGTTCTCCAAATAGAACGCTAAGGGCGATTTTTGCAGTCTAGCGTGGCAAAGGTATCGGTTTTAAGGTGTGTCCATCAGAAAGTTCTGGAGGACCACATGAAAAACATCATCGGTATCTACACCAGTCCAAGGCCTCACTGGGTCGGCGACGGCTTTCCGGTCCGCACATTGTTTTCCTACGACCAGATGGGCCAGCACATCAGCCCATTCCTGTTGCTCGACCATGCCGGTCCCGCGCAGTTCAGCCCTACCGGCGCCCGGCGCGGGGTCGGCCAGCATCCCCATCGCGGTTTCGAAACCGTCACCATCGTCTACGACGGTGAGGTCGAGCACCGCGACTCCACCGGCAGCGGCGGCAAGATCGGCCCCGGCGACGTGCAGTGGATGACCGCCGCCTCGGGGATTCTCCACGAGGAGTTTCATTCGGCCGAGTTCGCCCGGCGCGGCGGCAACCTGGAGATGGTCCAGCTATGGGTCAACCTGCCGGCCCGGGACAAGCTCGCGGCACCCGGCTACCAGACCATCCTGGCCAGCGACATCCCGCAGATCCCGTTGCCGGGCAATGCCGGCAGCCTGCGCCTGATCGCTGGCCAGTTCGCTGGTCGCCAGGGGCCGGCCCGGACCTTCACTGCGATCGATGTCTGGGACATCCGCCTGGAGGCCGGCAAGCATCTGGACCTGGAGCTGCACTCGGGACGTAACACGGCATTGGTAGTGTTGCGTGGCACCTTGCTGGTCAACGGCCAGGAACCGGTGCGTGAGGGGCAGCTGGCGCTGTTGGCCCGCGATGGCCGGCAGCTCAGTCTGGAAGCCAACAACGATGCGATTGTGCTGTTGCTCAGCGGCGAACCCATCGACGAGCCCATCGTCGGCCATGGTCCGTTCGTGATGAACAGCGAAGAGGAGATTCATCAGGCCTTCGTCGATTTCCAATCGGGACGCTTCGGCCAGATGGACGCCGCCGATCACTGATCGGCAGCGCTTGCGCGACGACCAGGGGCAACTAGGCTCTGCCAGTCGCGCGCTACACCCCGGCGCCCGCCACCCTCGGGTGGTGTGTGCACGGGCTTCACTCAGGCCGGATTGCCCGGCATCGATCATTAGCGAGGACTTCATCATGACTACTGCTTACAAACGCCTGGACAAGGACAACGCTGCCGTTCTGCTGGTAGACCATCAGGCCGGCTTGCTGTCGCTGGTGCGCGATATCGACCCCGATCGCTTCAAGAACAACGTCCTGGCCCTGGGCGACCTGGCCAAGTACTTCAAGCTGCCGACCATCCTCACCACCAGTTTCGAAACTGGCCCCAATGGCCCGCTGGTGCCCGAACTGAAGACGCTGTTCCCCGATGCGCCGTACATTGCCCGTCCTGGCCAGATCAATGCCTGGGACAACGAAGATTTCGTCAAGGCGGTCAAGGCCACCGGCAAGAAACAGCTGATCATTGCCGGCGTGGTGACCGAAGTCTGCGTGGCCTTCCCGGCGCTTTCGGCCCTGGAGGAGGGATTCGAGGTATTCGTGGTCACCGATGCCTCCGGCACTTTCAATGAGCTGACCCGCGACTCGGCCTGGAACCGCATGTCCGCCGCCGGCGCCCAACTGATGACCTGGTTCGGCCTGGCCTGCGAGCTGCATCGTGACTGGCGCAACGACATCGAGGGCTTGGGCACCTTGTTCTCCAACCACATCCCCGACTACCGCAACCTGATGACCAGCTACAACACCCTGACCCAGGGCAAGTAAGCCAGTCCTGGTAGCCGCTGCCGAGCCCGCGAGGCTGGCAGCCCCCGTCGATGCGCGGTACCCCGGTTCATCGCGCAGGCAGGTTGGGCGACTCGTGCCGGGCCGTGCGCAGCCTGCGGCAGCGGCTACACCTGATAGGCCCCTGAAGCCGTCGTATCCCGGCGGCTTACCTCTTCCCCTCCATGCCCGGTTTTTGCGGCTATACCTGCTGCAAGCCCTTTCGTGCGATCTTGCCGTCCTCGTCTTGCCGGAGCGCCTCGATGTTTTCCCTGTTCACCGACCATCCGTTGTTGGCCGCGCTGTTCCTGCTGTTCCTGGATATCGTGCTGTGGCGAGTGATAGGCGCCCGCGGCGAGTACTGGAAGCTGGCGGTACGGGTCCTGATCTTCTGCCTCTACAGCCTGATGCTGTTCAACCAGGGCATGAACCCTTTGCAGGCCGCGCCCTGGCCGGACGACATACCGTTGCACCTGGCCGCGACCGGCCTGGAGATTGGCTGGTGGCTGTTCGGCGCACGGACCCTGACGGTGCTGCTGGGGACCCTGATGATGCAGCAGGTCGGCCATACCGGACGCTTGCTGCAGGACCTGATGGGGGCGGTGATTTTCCTGATCGCCATCATCGCGGCCCTGGCCTATGTGCTGGAGTTGCCGGTCAAGGGGGTGCTGGCCACTTCCGGGGCGCTGGCGATCATCGTCGGCCTGGCGCTGCAGAGCACCCTCAGCGACTTGTTTTCCGGGATCGTGCTCAACACCACCAAGCCCTACCAGATCGATGACTGGATCGCCATCGACGGCACCGAAGGGCGGGTGGTGGACATCGACTGGCGCGCGACCCGGCTGCAGACCTCCCAGGGCAGCATGGTGGTGATTCCCAACTCCCTGGCCTCCAAGGCCAAGATCACCAATTTCAGCCGGCCCAGCGATGTCCACGGACTGTCGGTGAGCTTGCAGGTCAGCCCCCATGCCCGCCCGCAGAAAGTGATCGAGGCCCTGGAGCGGGCGACCCTGGGTTGCCGCTTCCTGCTCGCCAGTCCGGCTGCCAGCGTGGCCATGAAAAGCACCAGCAGCAGTGGCGCGGAATATGAGATCAGCGGTTTCGTCGCCAGCATGGGGCAGAAGCGTGAAGTGCGTAACCAACTGTTCGACCTGGCGTTCCGTCATCTGCAGGCCAGTGGCGTCAGATTGTTGTCCAGTACCGAAACCAGCCAGCCGGTGGCCTTGTCCCGGCCCCGGGCATTGCTGGATACCTCGAGCATCTTCTCCACCCTGCGCCAGGAGGAGAAGGACACCTTCAGCCAGAACATGCAATTGCAGACCTTTCGCTCCGGCGAGACCATCTTGCCGGCCGGCGAGGTCAGCGATCATCTGTTCATCATCGAGTCGGGGGTGGTGTCGGTGACCATGCAGCGTGAAGGCCAGCCGTTCGAGGCCGGGCGCATGGGGCCGGGCGAGGTGATCGGCGAGGCCGGGGTGGTGTCCGAGGAGGCGACCCTGGCGCAGTTCTCGGCCAAGACTTTCTGCAGCCTGTATCGCATCGACAATGAATTCCTCAAGCCGTGCCTGGATGCCCGCCACGATATCAACGATGCCATGAGGAACCTGCTGGATTTCCGCCGGCATATGGCCCAGAGCCTGACCCAGGCGCTGCCCAAGCCAGTGGCCAGGAAAGGCTTCATGCAATGGCTGCGTAGCCGCACCTGAGGCGCGCCGACCAACCATCCGCCAGCCGCGCCAGTTGCTGTAGCCGCTGCCGAGCTGGCGAGGCAGCGCCCGCCGATAAGCGCTCGCAAGCCTATTGCATAAACCGAGCGGGCGACACGAACCAGCAGGTCAAGCGGCTACACGAAGCACCAGGTATTGGTCTAGCCAAGTTCCCAGGGATTGGTCATTGGTCACGACCAGGGGCTGGCGTAACGTGGCGGCATCCTCACTGACCCGGAGTTTCCCCTCATGCAACCACGCCTGGATTTCTATACCGCCTCGCCCGAGGCCCTCAAGGCCATGCTCGCCCTGGAGGCTGCGGTCTCGCGACTGCCCCTGGAGAAATCCCTGGTCGAACTGGTCAAGCTGCGAGCGTCCCAGATCAATGGCTGTGCCTTCTGTGTCGACATGCACAGCGTCGATGCCCTCAAGCATGGCGAAACCCAGCGTCGCCTGTTCGCCGTGGCGGTATGGCGCGAAAGCCCGTTCTTCACCCCTCGCGAGCGTGCCGCCCTGGCCTGGACCGAAGCCCTGACCCGGCTCGCCGAGACCCAGGCACCGGACGCCGACTACGAGTTGCTGACCAGCCAGTTCAGCCCCAGCGAATGCGTCGACCTGAGCATGGCGATTTCCACCATCAACAGTTGGAATCGCCTGGCGGTGGGCTTTCGCAAGTTGCCCCAGGCCTGAAGCGTCGAGTTTCACTTGAAGTAGGCGCGGGGCGTGGTACCGGTCATGGCCTTGAAGAAGGCGATGAAGATGCTGTCGCTGGCAAAACCCAATTCGAAGGCGCTGTAGCTGATGCTGCGCCTGGTGGCGAGCAATTCGATGGCGCGCATCAGCCGCCATTGCTGCCGCCATTGCTGGTAGCCAAGGCCAGTCTCGCGCTGGAAAATGCGACCGATGGTCCGGCTGCTGGCACCGACTCGGGTCGAGAGCACCTGCAGTTCCGGTGGCAGGCTTTGCAGGTCGTCCAGCAGAGGTTGCAGGCGTTTGTCCCGGGGCAGGGGCAAGGACAGCGGTTGGCGCGAAGCCGTAGCGATTTCCTCGAGGCACAAGCCCAGCAGGTGCGGGTAGCGCCCCTGGCCCCAGTCACAATCGAAGGCAGCCTGGGCCATGGGCTCCAGTACCGCGTGCAGCAATGGGGTGACCTCGATCACCGCCACCTCCGCGGGCAGCCGCGGGGCCAGTTCGGGGCAGAAGTACAGTGAGCGGTAATCCACGCTTTGCTGCATCTGGGCGCGATGCCGGACCCCAGACGGTATCCATGCCGCTCGCGAGGGCGGCAGCAGGCACAGGCGGTCGGCCAGGGTAATGCGCGTGCAGCCCTGGCGGGTGTACAGCAACTGGCCGCGCCGGTGCTGGTGCAGGCCGGAATCGTGGTCGCCCAGGGTTGCGGCGATGCCGACCACCGGGGCAGTGAAGGCGTCCGGGTCGAAGCGGGCCTGGGGCTCGATCCATGCCATGGTTGTCTGGTTTCCGATGTTTATTGGCAGGGCTTCGATAATACGCCAATGCTGCCTGCCTAGAATCGTCGGCATGTTTTTCTTGCCGAGCACTCTGATGAATCCCCGTACCTTAATGCCCCTGGCCATGATCTTGCTGATGTTCCCGCAGATCGCCCAGACCCTCTACAGCCCAGCCCTGGCCGATGTCGGCCAGGCCTTCGGCGTGCCCCCGGAACAGGCGGCCCAGAGCCTTTCGGTATTCATCCTGGGGTTTGCCCCGGGCGTTGTATTGTGGGGCCGCCTGAGCGATCGCTGGGGCCGACGCCCGGCGTTGCTGGGCGGCCTGGCCCTGTATGCCCTGGCCCAGTGCCTGGGGCTGCTGGCCAACGACTTCGCTGCCTTTTTGTGTTGCCAGGCCCTGGCCGCCATGGGCGTGGCGGCTGGCTCGGTGGTGACCCAGACCTTGTTGCGGGACCTGTTCCAGGGGCGTGAACTGGCCCGGGTGTTCTCCCTGGTGGGCATGGTGCTGGCGGCCAGCCCGGCCATTGGCCTGTTCGTCGGTTCGGGCCTGACCCAGGCCCTGGGGTATCGCGGAGCCTTGGGCGCGCTGTTGGTGCTGGCCCTGATATTGCTCGCCTGTTGTGCCCGAGCGCTGCCGGAAACCCGTCCGCCGGCCCAGCCCCTGGCGCCCCTGGTCGGGACCCTGTGGCAGATGCTGCGCGATACCGGTATCTGGCGCTCGGCGCTGCTGGTGGCGGCGTTCAACATTGCCTTGCTCAGCTACTACAGCCTCGGCCCCTTCCTGTTCCGCCAACTGGGCCAGGGCGAGCAATGGTTCGGCTACAGCGGCGCGTTGCTGGCCCTGGGCTCCGGCTGTGGTGCCTGGTGCAATCGCTGGTTGCTCGGACGCGGTTGGCAGAGTGCCCGGCTGCTGGTGCTGGCGGCCCTGGCGGTGCTGGCCGGAGGCCTGGGGGTGCTGGCCTTGCAACACAGCCTGTGGCTGGTGTTGCCCATGGGCGCAGTGGTGCTGGGTTTCGGCCTGGCAATCCCGAATATCCTCGGCTCGGCCCTGGCGGCCTATAGCGACCGACTGGGCAGCGCCGGGGCCCTGTTCGGGTTGTTCTATTACTTGTTGATCGGTGCCGGATTGCTGCTGGTGGGTTGGGGCCAGGCCCTGGGGGCGAGCCTGTGCCTATGCGGCGCAATGGCCCTGTTGCTGTGCTTGCCGGGCTTGCGCCGCTAGTCTTTATGGAGAAGCGCTGGCGCCGTTGATGCGTATCAAGGCGTCCGTGGCTGCCAGGCTCGACACTCAAGGCCACTGCCCAACAAGGAGGTGCACCATGAGCCAGTACCAGCGTTTGCTGCTGATCGCCGATCCCCAGCAGCACCAGTCTCCCGCGGCCCGGCGGGCCGCCGCCCTGGCCCGGGCCAGTGGCGCCAAGCTGCATGCCCTGGTGTTCGTCGAACCGCCAGCGCGCACTTACCTGTGGGAAGAACACCTGGAGGACAGCGAGCGCCAGGCTTATCTGCAACGCCATGAGCACTGGCTACAGGTGGAGGCGCAATGGATGCGCGAGCAGGGCGTGGAAGTCAGCACCCAGGTGATCTGGAGCACCCAGGTGCTCAAGGACATGCTGGACTACATCGCCGAGTTCAAGCCTGACCTGCTGATCAAGGACGTGACCCTGGAATCGGCGCTCAAGCGGGTCTTCGTCACACCACTGGACTGCCACCTGCTGCGCGACGCCCCGGTGCCGGTGCACCTGGTCAACGATGCGCCGAACAACCTGCCACGGCGGATCGTCGCGGCGGTGGACCCAGCCCAGTCCGATACCCAGATCAGCGGCCTCAATGCCCAGATCATCCGCACCGCCAATGCCCTGGCCTTGCAGTGCGACGCGCAACTGCACCTGCTGTACGCCTATGACCTGATGCCAATGCTCGACGGCGTGGCGCCGGTGGCTTCCACGGCCTGGAGCGTCAGTTGCCTGGACGAGTTGCGCGACTCCCTGCACCAGGAGTTCGAGCGCCTGGGGGATGAGCACAACGTACCCCAGGAGTTCCGCCACTTCATCATGGGGCCACCGGTCCCGGGCATCGCCCAGTTCGTCGATGAATACCTGGTGGACGCCGTGGTCATGGGCACCGTGCACCGCAGCGGCTTCGGCCGGCTGATCGGCAGTACCACCGAGAGAGCGCTGTACTCGATGCCGGGCAGCATCCTGGCGGTAAAATCCCTGGACCGCGAATGAGCGCCCGCCAGCGTGGTATCCCTGGCTGAGCGCACGATCCCCGGCGGCTCGTGCGCAGCCTGCGGCAGTGCCTACACCAAGCTGTGCCAGCCCTTGTAGCCGCTGCCGAGCGAGCGAGGCTGCGACCGGGTGCGCAGCCGCCACACGAAGCGCTGGGGGGCGTGCTCAGGAAAAATGTAACGGTGATTTTCCACGGCGTTGCCGGCTGTTAACCTTGCGCCCCATGACTCGCACCTCGCCCTATCGCCGCCACGTTGCCTGGACGCTGTATTTCTGCGTGCTGTTCAACGTGTTCGTCTGCGGATTGGGTCATGGCCAGGTGGCAGGGCTGGAGCTCAATGGAGTAGGCGGGCAGTTCTGCTCCGCCCTAGGCAACCAGGGCCCGGCGGTCGACACCGACTTCAGCGACCAGGCAGGTGCCGGTTGGCTCAATACCCTGGTCTGCCCGCTGTGCTCGGCTGTCACCCTGGGCCTGGGGCTGCTGTTCTGCCTGGCCTGGCTGTTGCGCCGCCAGTGCCCGCAACGACCCAAGGTCGCGCAACATGACAAGGCGCCGCCACGCTATGGCTGGCCGCCTCTCAACCCTCGGGCTCCCCCTCTGAGCTGACCTGGCTCCCCGGCGATCCATCACGGTCGCCTCCCTGCCGTCCCTGGCCTGTTGCCGTGCGCGCGTTCGCGTGGCCACGGGTGGGCGGCATTCGATGGTCTTTTCCGAGTCCGAGACTATGAAGTACCTGTATCGCTCTCCAAGCTGCGCGGCGCTGTGCTGCGCCCTGTCTTTCAACGCCCTGGCCGAGGGCACGCTGGAATTGCCGCAGATGCGTATCAGCGCCGATGAACAGAAGAAGTTCGGCCTGCAACTCGATACCCAGGGCACCACCGGTTCGCGCCTGGGCCTGACTCCCAGGCAGACCCCGGCGTCGATCAGCGTGGTCGAGCGCCAGCAGATCGAGCAGCGCGGCGCCGCCACGACCCAGGATGTACTACTGGGCATGCCGGGCATGAACGCCGCTTCCTCGCCGGGTATCCCGGGGTTCGTGTCCTATCGCGGTTTCTCCGGCCCGCAAATCACCCAGCTGTTCAATGGCATCAGCGTGCAGTACGACTCCATCGCCGCGCGACCGGTGGACAGCTGGATCTACGATCGGGTCGAGGCGGTGGGCGGGCCCTCGAGTTTTCTCTACGGCGCTGGGGCCGTAGGCGGCTCCATCAACTACATCACCAAGTTGGCCTCGCGCAGCGAGTCGTTCAACGAAGGGCGGATCAGCTACGGCTCCTACGACAGCCGCGACCTGTCCCTGGGGTTCAACCACGCCCTCAACGCCGGGCCGGGCCCCCGGCACTACGCGCGCCTGGACTTCAACCACAGCACCAGCAACGGCTACATCGACCGCGAGCAACGCGATGCCTGGACCCTGGCCTTTTCCCTGCTGACGGATATCAACGACCAGCTCTCCCACACCCTGGCCTTCGAGTACCAGGACGAGCGTGTCGACAGTCCCTACTGGGGGACCCCGGCCCTGGCACCGCTGGAGGGCAAGATGCAAGTGCAGCGCAGCCGGCGCTTCGAGAACTACAACGTCGAAGACGGTCGCTACGAGCAGCGGGTGCGCTGGTTGCGCTCGATCATCGACTACCAGGTCGATGACGCCACCTCGCTGCGCAACACCCTGTACCACTACAACGCCGATCGCGAATACCGCAACGTCGAGAACTACGCCTACAACGCCGACAACTCCCAGGTGATCCGTTCCGGCATCTTGCTCCAGCGCCATGCCCAGGAGCTCAACGGCAATCGCTTCGAACTGCTGCATCAGAACAATGTGTTCGGCCTGGACAGCCAATGGTCGGCGGGCATCGACTACAGCCACAACGTCATGAGCAACTACCCGCTGTCTTTGCCGGACCCGGTGGACAAGGTCGACCCGGACCGCTTCGAGCCCGGTAGCTTCTGGAAACTGCCCGGAGTGCGCCGCAGCTTCGACAAGAACCGGCGCAACCAGGTGGACACCTGGGCGCTGTTCCTGGAAAACCGCCTGCAACTCAGCGAGCGCTTGTCCTTGCTCAGCGGCCTACGCCATGACCAGATCGACCTGGAAGTGACCAACTACCGGGCCGTCAACGCTGCCAACCCGGCGTTCTTCCAGCGCAAGTACCGGCCTACCACCGGACGCCTGGGGCTGGTCTACGAGCTGACCCCGACGGCCAATGTCTATGTGCAATACAGCACTGCCGCCGATCCGCCCTCTGGGGTCCTCACCACCGCCAGTTATGGCCAGGTGCGCGACTTCGACCTGAGCACCGGCAACCAGTGGGAAATCGGCAGCAAGTTCGACTTCCTCGAAGGGCGCGGCTCGGCCACCCTGGCGGCCTACCGTATCGAACGCAAGAACCTGTCCACCGCCGACCCGGCCAACCCCGGCAATAGCCAGCCGGTGGGCCAGCAGTCTTCCCGCGGGGTCGAGCTGGCGGCGTCGCTGCGGGTCACGCCCAAACTTCTGGCCGAGGGCAACTTCGCCTATGTCGATGCACAGTACGACGAGTTCTATGAAAACGTCGGCGGCCGGCCGGTATCGCGCAAGGGCAACCGTCCCACCAACATTCCCGAGAAGGTGGCCAACCTGTGGTTGACCTACGACCTGGCCCCGTCCTGGCAGGTGGGGGCCGACAGCCGTTATGTGTCGTCGATGTACGCCAACGCGGCCAACACCCGCTATGCACCGGGCTACGCGATCTTCGGCGCCTTCGTCGGCTATCGGGTCGATGCCGATACCCGGGTCACCGCCCGGGTACGCAACCTCACCGACCGGGTGTACGCCCGCAGCACCGCGTCGACCCAGCTGTACCTGGGGGCGCCGCGGACCTTCGAGCTGGCGCTGCAAACGCGCTTCTGACCTGAACCGGCGGGGCGCCCGGGGTGCCCCGCATCGCTGCGAGATCGATGTGATGAAGCGTTACCTGTACCTCTGGCACCGCTGGCTGGGGATCGTCGCCTGCCTATTCATGGCCCTGTGGTTCATCTCCGGCGCCGTGATGCTGTATGTCGGATATCCCAAGCTGACCCCCGCCGAACGCCTGGCGCACTTGCCGCCCCTGGTCCTGGACGAGGCGGGGGCCAGCCTGGAGCGGGTGCTGGCGGCCGCCGGCAACGGGCAAGCGCCGACCAGCCTGCGCCTGCTCACGGTGGCCGGAACCCCGCGTTATGTCCTGGAATATCCCCGGGCGCACAAAGTGGCGGTGGATGCCCGGAGCGCGCAGCTGATTCCACCCACCGACTGGCCCCAGGCGCTGGCGGCGGCCCACCAGTTCGCTCCCGGGGTGGCGGCGAGCGAGCGTGGCGTGGTCGAGCAGGACACCTGGAGCCTGTCCCGGGCCCTGGATGGCGACCGGCCGCTGCATCGGGTGGCGGTGGCCGATGCCGAGGATCGGTTGCTGTATGTCTCCGGTAGTACCGGCGAAGTGGTGCGCGATGCCACCGCCAACGAACGGGCCTGGAACTGGATCGGTGCCTGGCTGCATTGGCTGTATGCATTGCGTGGCATCGGTATCGATGGTGCCTGGGGGCCGATCGTCACCTACCTGTCCCTGGGGGCGACATTGATGGCGGTCCTGGGATTGGCGGTGGGGCTGATGCGCTGGCGCTTTGGCCGTACCTATCGCAATGGCTCGCGCTCGCCTTACCAGGGCTTTGCCCGTTGGCATCACCTGGGCGGCCTGCTGTTCGGGGTACTCGCCATCACCTGGATCTTCAGTGGCCTGATGTCGATGAACCCGTGGACGGTCTTCAGCAGTGCCCGACCGCTGTCGCTGGCGGCCTATCAGGGAGCGAGCCTCGATGCCGGGGCGTTCCCCGTGACCGCCGGGCAGGTCTTGCAGCGCTTCGCCGATGATGGCCTGCAGACCCGGGAGCTGGAGTGGCGAATGATCGCCGGCCAGGGCTACGTGATCGGCTACGACAGCGCCGGGCGCACGCGGATCCTGGACATGGCCGCGGACCGGGTGCTGCTGCGGTTCGAGCCCCGCACCCTGCAACAGGCAGCCCAGGCCATCAGCCCTGGTCAACCGCTGCAGGTCGAGCGACTACAGGCCTATGACTTCTATTACTACGCCCGGGAGCCCCAGAGCATGCTCGGTCATCTGCAGCAGCGCCTGCCGGCACTGCGGGTGCGCTTCGACGATCCGGCCCGGACCTGGTTGCACCTGGATCTCTACACCGGTGCGGTGGTGGGCCAGTTGGACCAGCCACGGCGTGCCTCGCGCTGGCTGTTCGCCCTGTTGCACAGTTGGGACTGGCTGCCGCTGCTGAGCAAGCGACCACTGTGGGACCTGTGGATGTTGCTGTTCAGTGCCGGTGGCTTGCTGATCAGCGTCAGTGGCGTGGTGCTGGGTTGGCGGCGCCTGGGACGCGCATTGCGCCCCCGTCGGCCCCGGGAGCGGTAGCGGTGAATACCGACCTGGATCAAGCCGAGGGGATATTTCCGTTTTGTGCGGCGATTTTCGTCACCGCCGTGGCCGCCAGCGGTGATAATGCCCGCCCATTTCCTTGCCAGTGGAGTCCATCGCCCCATGTTCGTCATCACCCCCCAGGACCCTGAGCTCTACCGTCGGCAGACCCGGCGCAGCACCCTGATCGTCGCCCTGGTGTTCATGGCCCTGGCCATGCTGTTCTCCAGCGCCGCCGTGGCCCTGTTCGGCCAGAGCGGCGGCGATAACCTGGTCTGGAACGCTACTGGGGTGGGCGTCGGCCTGCTGGTGTGCATCGCCCTGGTGCGCAGTGTGTTCTGGAGCCAACCCTGGATGGCGGCAGCGGTCTATGGCTGGCGCCTCAAGCGCAGCCTGATGCGGGTGACCAACGTCATGCACCAGGTCACCGCCGGGGTGGCCGCCCGCGATCCGGCCGCCCTCAAGTTGCTGCGTTTCTATCACCTGGGGCTGGGCCAGATGCACCAGCTCGATGCCAACTCCAGTGCCCATGGGCAGATGCTCGGCGAGGTGGAGCGGCATCTGGCGTTGCTGGCCGAACAGGGCATCGACCCGCAGCAGGAGCGCCTTCAGGCGCAATGGCTGGAGGCGGTCAAGGCGTACCAGCCACGCTGAGCTAGAGCGCTGCTTCACCATCGAGATAGCGCCACAGCGCCTCGGCTATCTCGTTGGCTTGTCCCTCCTGGCCGAACAGCGTCCGGCCGATCTCCAGGCCCAGTTGCCGGTAGCTCTCGAACTGCGCTTCGTCGAAGAACTGGTCCACGGTGCTCTGGTTGGGAAAGCCCGGGTTGTTGCGGGCGTAATTGCGCACGTCGGGGGCCAGCCCGGCGATCAGGCGCGGCTTGAGCACCAGGATCCGGCAATGGGGCTGGGTGGCGATGCCGCTCTCGCAGCCCGGCGTATGGGCATGCACATTGAGCAGTAGCGCGCACTGGCGGCTGTCGGCGCCAGGTGGCTGGCGGAACTGCTCCTGGCTGGCGAACACCGTCTTGAGCAGTGGATGCTGAAGCACGCCCGGGTCCTCGCGGATCTCCAGGGCCTGGTCGATACGCGCCAGGCGCACCAGGTTGGCCAGGTCATCGAAGCGGTAGTCGGGGTCGCAGCCGCAATCGCAGGTAACGATCAGCTTTACCTGGCGTCCCTGGCGCAGCAGTTCATAGGTGGCGGTGTTCTCGAAATGCCCGCCGTCGGACAGGTACTGGTAGTCGCGACGGTAGCCGTGGAAGCGTGCAGTCAACTCATAGAACAGATAGGCCTGGGTGCTGTAGTAGGTCCAGGGCTTGAGGTCCTGCCGGACCCAATGCTGCTGGCCAGGGTCGAGGAAGCGACTGGGCCACCAGATCCCCAGGCGCACGTTGGCCAGGCCCAGCACCAGCGACATGCCCAGGCTGGTGGCACGGCCCAGGCCAGTGCTGAAGGCCGCGCCGGACACCCCGATCCACTGGCCCAGGCTCAGGGGCTGCATGATCTCCGAGGAGGGCGTGTGGTGCAGGTCGCGGCGGTAGGGCTTGCCATCCAGGGTGTAGCCTTCCGCCGGGCCTTCGCAAAGGCCGGAGGTCCCCTCCAGGGCCGGGGCCCAATTCGGCGCGATGCACAGCGGCTGGCCCTTGCGGTCGCGCTGGACCAGCTGTTCGGCAGGGTCCACCGTGAGGTTCATGGTGACGTTGATCAGGTGCACCGGCCCGGCGCTGGGCGTGGCGTAGTACTGCTGCAACGACAGGTCGTCGCTGGACATCGGTTCGGCCACGCTCAGGTAGGTCCGGCGTTGCCGTGCCGGCCCGTTGAAGCGCCGGCCATTGGACGCCCCCAGGTAGGCACGGGTCAGCCGGGCGCTGTAGAAGGCGTGCAGTGAGGAGGTGTTGAGAAAGCCGATGAAGCGTCCACTGACACAAACCAGCGAAGCGGCCAGCAGGCTCAGGAGCAACAGGCGCCAGGCCGTGGCCGTGCTGTAGGACGGCGTGCCGCCATCATGGGCGACCCATTGCACCAGCAACGCCCAGCACAGGCACAGCAAGGTCAGCAGCAGGGCTCCGGCGATCAGTGCGAGGACATCCAGGGGCAGCTTGCGCATCCAGCCCGGAAGCGGCTTCTCGTCCTTGAGCACGACCAGGCGCCGGACCAGCCACATCACCAGGGCCAGCGATGCCATGGTGCCCAGGGCCTGGTAAGCCTGCAGGTACTCGTACAGGGCCTGGGCAGCGGTCACCAGCAAGGCCAGGAAACCCAGCACCAGCACTGCCGCCATGGCCCGGCCCAGGGCCCGGGTGACCTGTACCCGATAGTTGCGCACGCAATTGCTGCACGTGCTGTTGCGGCCCGGGTCGCGATCGTTGGCCAGGTGGCGCACCAATTGCCGGGTGATCAGCAGTGCGCTGCTACCCACCAGGGCGGCAGCCAGGGCCAGGCCTCCCGCTGCCTGCCATTGAGCCAGGGCATAGGCCAGGCCGCCGCCAACCCAGAGGCCGGCGACGATGACCAGCAAGCTGCGGTATGCGCCGTTGTCCAGTCGCGGGGGCTGGTCCAGGTCGCCACGGGGAATCACCAGCCAGTAGGCCACGGCGCAGGGCAAGGCGAAGAGCAGGGCAGCCATCAGCGGCCACAGCAACAGGCTGGCCTGGCTAAGCACCTGGAACAGGCTCAGCAGGCTGAGCAGCAGCAGGATCGGCATCCCGAGCATGGCATGCAATGACAGCCAGTTGCGCCAGGTCATGGCCAGGGCGTAGAGCATGTCGCCGGAACCGGTAGGCGTCAGGTAGCGGCCATTTTCCCGCAGCCAGGCCGCGGGGCCCTGGCCTACCGGGCGTTCGCTGTAGTCGACGCCGGTGCTGATGCGCCCTGGTGGCTCGAAACGCAGCGCCTGGTAGGCGTCATGGGCGGCCTGGGTTTCCGGCTCCAGGGGAGCCTTGTCCCGCAGGCGCCCGGGCAGGAACAGGCTGGAGAAGAAACTGCCGATATAGCCACCGCCACTGACCGTGGAGAGATAGTCGAAACGCGACAGCAGGCTGTTTTCCGCAGGAGAAGCCCCCGGGCTGGCGGCTGGTTGGCCCGGGGCCTGGGCTCGCGCCATCGCCTGCAGGACCCCCAGGCAGAACGTGGCGCTGCGGATGCCGCCACCGGACAGTGCCAGTCCCCAGTTGCCTGCTTCGGGCGCGTGCTGGTGCAGTTTCAGGCGCCTGAAGCGAATGCGCTGCTGTTCGGTCTGGTACGGGGTCTCGTCGGCTGTCATGGACCTTCCTTGGGGGAATGGGGCGAGCCCGGGCGCGGCGATGGGCCTGCCCCGGCGAGCGCCCAGCAGAATACCGGATGCCAGGGAGCAGAGGTACGCAAGCTCATTGCAGGACTGAAAACAGCGCCAGTCAGGCGCAGGGGGCGAGGCCGCTGTCGATTGCCAGGGGTTGTGGCGGGCGCAACGCAAAAGGCTTTTCCATGCTCTGGGTGCATTGCGATTCAAGGGCTGGTTATAACGTTAGATTTTATTCATATAAATGGTCATAAGCTTTAGCCGCTATGCTGCGCCAGTTTTTTACCTGGCCGCGTGATCTGTAGGGCTTTATTTGATGGATGTGGGTAATTTCGGTTTTGTCGTCGCCGGCCTGATTGTCGGGTTCATCGTGGGTATGACCGGGGTGGGGGGAGGTTCGCTGATGACCCCGATCCTGCTCTGGTTCGGGATCAATCCAGCCACTGCCGTGGGCACCGATTTGCTGTATGCCGCCATCACCAAGTCCGGCGGGGTACTGGTGCACCAGAAGAACCGCAATATCGACTGGCGCATCACGGGCTGGCTGACCTTGGGCAGCGTACCGGCAGTGGTGGTAACCCTCTGGTTCCTGAAGAACCTGCATACCGACCCCCAGGCCCTGAACGCGGTGATCAAGCAAGGCCTGGGCGTGGTCCTGCTGCTGACTGCCCTGGCCATTGTCTTCAAGAAGAAACTCATGGCCTTTGCCCAGCGCCATGGCGGTGACTACCGTCCCAGCCCAGGCGGGCTCAATGGCCTGACCGTGGTCACAGGCCTGATCCTGGGCACCATGGTCGCCCTGACCTCCATCGGTGCCGGGGCCCTGGGTACCGTCGCGCTGTTCCTGCTCTATCCGTTTTTGGCCACCAAGCGCCTGGTGGGCACCGAGATTGCCCATGCCGTACCCCTGACCCTGGTGGCTGGCCTGGGCCACGCCAGCATGGGCAACATGGACTGGCACTTGTTGGGCTTCCTGCTGATGGGCTCGCTGCCCGGGATCTGGCTTGGCAGCCATATGACGGGCCGGGTATCCGATGAAATCCTGCGCCCATGCCTGGCGGTGATGCTGTTCTCCATCGGCTACAAACTGGCGTTCTGAGTTGTCGCGCCGGGCCGTTCGTGCCTGGCGATCATTCGCACCGGGCGCCAGGCCCGGTGTCGCTTCAAGCCCCCTTGCCCAGCCATTCCTGTGCCGAGCGCCATAGGCAGATCCCGAGGAAATAGGCCGAGGCCGCCAGCCACAGGCCCATGATCGCCGGGTTGTGCTGCGGGTGGCCGAGGATCAGCAAGGCGCCGCTGAGCAGCCAGACGAAGGTCACGATGATGTTCACCGGCATCCACTTGCGAACCCGGAACGGGTGCAGGAATTGCACCCGGGTCGCGGTCAGCAGGGCCAGGACGAAGATGCTCAAGAGGGTGGTCCAGGGACCGGGTTCGATCAGGTAGAAGCACAGGGCGACGACGTTCCAGGCGGCGGGAAAGCCCTGGAAGTAGTTGTCGTGGCTCTTCATGTTGACGTTGCAGAAACACAAGAGCGACGACAGCAGGATCAGCGAGGTGGCCAGCAAGGCGCTGTATTCCGGCAGCGGAATGTAGCGATAGATGAACAGTGCCGGGATGAACACGTAGGTCAGGTAGTCGATCACCAGGTCCAGCACCGAGCCGTCGATGTTGGGCAGCACCGAACTGGTCTTGACCTTGCGGGCCAGGGAACCGTCGACACCGTCCACCAACAGTGCCACCCCCAGCCACAACAGGCAGGCCTTGGGCTGGTTGTCGAACAGCGCCAGGGTCGCCAGCAGGGCGCTGACCACCCCGGTGGCGGTGAAGCCATG
The DNA here is from genome assembly GCF_003850565.1 of Pseudomonas sessilinigenes. Taxonomy (NCBI): domain Bacteria; kingdom Pseudomonadati; phylum Pseudomonadota; class Gammaproteobacteria; order Pseudomonadales; family Pseudomonadaceae; genus Pseudomonas; species Pseudomonas sessilinigenes. The sequence goes on along the minus strand of NZ_CP027706.1, from coordinate 6,462,162 downwards.
GGCGCCCCAGGCTTTGATTCTGGCGATTTGCATTGTCGTTATCACAGGGCGTCTCTCCGGCGGCTGAGGTGCCTGGGTGATTGCCTGCGCATGTGCGCCGGCAACCCTGGCCAGGTTGCAGTTATCGACCGGAAAACGCCGTGGAAGGTTCAGCGCGGCATCACCCGGCGCAGGCCCGTGGTCGACAGTGCTGGATTGATTCTAGGCCTGGTGGACGCCGACACAAGGAAAACACCACGAGGCACTACTGGCCCCGTGGTGTCCGGCGATCGGTTGCGGTGTGTTCGCTAGTGGGCGCTCTCCAGCAAACCGAGGATCGCGTGGGCAGCCTTGACCCGTTCCTCGTTGGGGTAGTTCTTGTTGGCCAGTAGCACGATGCCGATCTGCTTGCTTGGGACAAACAGCACGTAGGCACCGAAACCGTTAGTGGAGCCGGTCTTGTTGTACAGCGCGTTGGCCTTGGGGAGTTGGGCGGGGGTCAGCCACTGCACAGGGTGGGGTTCGAGGGCCATCTGCGACGAGTTGCCGGCCATCAGTCGGACCAGGGAGACGGGGTAGGCGTAGCGCTCCCAGCCAAGGCCCTGGGTCATGTCGCCGACCTGGTAGTAGCCGCTTTGGGTGCTGGCCACGGCCTTTTGCAGGAGCGGGTCGAGGTGTTCCGGTTGCAGGTTGCCGGCAACGAACTGCAGCAGGTCCGGGGCGCTGGTCTTCACGCCGTAGGCTTCGGCGTCCATGGGGCCAGGGCCGACGCGTACTGGACGGTTCTGTTTGTCGTAACCCTGGGCGTAGTGATCCAGTTGGTCCTTGGGCACGTTGATATAGCTGTGCTTGAGGGCTAAGCCAGGGAACAGCGTGTGCTCCATCAGCTCGTCGAACGGTTGGCCGAGGCTGCGGGCAGCCAGGTAGCCGAACAGGCCGAGGCTGGGATTGGAGTACTGGCGCTGGGTGCCGGGGCTGAAAGTGGGCTTCCAGGTGTTGTAGTAGTCCAGGGTCTTGGCCTCTCCCTGAACCTCGTCGGGAAACTGCAAGGGCAGGCCGCCGGCGGTGTAGGTGCCCAACTGCAACAGGGTGACCGTGTCCAGGACGCTGCCGCGCAGGGCCGGCAGGTACTGGCTGGCAGGGTCTTGCAGGGCCAGCTTGCCGTTGGCCTGGGCATAGCCGGCGAGGGTCGCGGTGAAGGTCTTGCTCACCGAACCCACCTCGAACAGGGTGTCGTTGTCCACCGGCTGCTGATTGTCCTTGGAAGCAACGCCGTAGTTAAAGTAATGTCGCTGGCCATCGACAATGACCGCCACCGCCATGCCGGGAATGCCCTGCTGATGCATCAATGGGCGGATGGTGGCGTCTATGCCGGATTTCAACGGGCTGTTCAGGTGGGTCCCGGCCAGGGCCTGGGAGGAGCCGATGAGCAGCGTGAGGGCGCTGGCCATGGTCAGTCCGCTCAAGGTTATTTGTCGCATGATTGTGTGTTTTTCCCTGTATTTTGGTTATTTTTGCCGCAGGAACCTTCGCTGTCCTTTAGCTTTCGAAAAATCTGGATAGCCTCCTGGAGGCAGGCTCGAGCAGGTTTCCTGGTGGGGGAGGCGCTGGTCGAGCGAGGCCAATTTAGGCCGTCTGCGTAGCGTCGACAAACGACGATATTTCGCAGGAGCTATTAGAAAAACTAAGGTATGAGCATGCTGCGTCCACATCTTCCGTTAAATGCGCTACGGGCCTTCGAAGCCTCGGCGCGCCACTTGAGTTTCACTCGCGCGGCCATCGAGCTGTGTGTGACCCAGGCGGCTGTCAGCCACCAGGTCAAGAGCCTGGAGGCCCAGCTCAATGTCGCGTTGTTCAAGCGCCTGCCCCGTGGGCTGATGCTTACCAGTGAGGGTGAGACGTTGCTGCCGGTGCTGCGTGAGTGTTTTGACCGCATCGCCCAGACCCTGGGTCGTTTCGATGGCGGGCACTACCGCGAGGTGCTGACGGTGGGGGCGGTGGGTACCTTCGCGGTGGGCTGGCTGCTGCCGCGCCTGGGTGACTTCCAGGCGCGTTTTCCCTATGTCGACCTGCGTTTGAGCACCAATAACAATCGGGTGGACGTGGCGGCCGAGGGCCTGGACTACGCCATTCGATTCGGTAGCGGGGCCTGGCATGGCACCGATGCGGTGCAGTTGATGCAGGCGCCATTGTCGGTGTTGTGCGTTCCGGAGATCGCCCAGCACTTGCAGGCCCCGGCGGACTTGCTGGGGCAGACGCTATTGCGCTCCTACCGTACCGATGAGTGGCCGCAGTGGTTTCAGGCCGCCGGCCTGGGAGCCCAGGCACTGTTGCCCCAGAGCATCGTCTTCGATTCGTCCCTGGGCATGCTCGAGGCCGCCCTGCAAGGCCTGGGCGTAGCCCTGGCGCCACCCCTGATGTTCGAGCGTCAACTGGCCAGTGGCGCAATCGAGCAACCCTTCGCCATTGGCATCGTGACGGGCAGCTATTGGTTGACCCGCCTGCAGTCCCGGGCGGAAACCGCAGCGATGGGGGCGTTCAAGGGCTGGTTGCTGGAGCAGGCCAGCCTGTAGCCGCTGCCGAGCCTGCGAGGCTGCGCCAAGGGCCGCAGGGCCTTCAGCGATCGCAGGCCATCTTGTACTTGCGGTCGCTGCTGTTGGTAGCCCAAGCACTGTCCCGTCGTTCAGTACCGCCAATGGCCGGGTACCCAGACCCATTGGTCAGCGCGCCAGCGGTAATGTCCGGCGACCCAGTGGTAACCCGGTGCTGGCGCCACCGGTACCACTTCGACGATCGGCGGAGGTGGCCGACGCGGATGCGCCGGGGCAACGACACAGCCGGCCAGGGTGGTGCCGAGCAGGGTGGCGATCAGAAGGCTTTGCAGGACGCGATGCATGGTCAGGTTTCCTGAGTATGAATAGCCGGCCCGCCACATTGATGGGCCGTTGCTGATTGAACGTGGGGCAGCAGGAAATCCGTCGCTGGTGCTTCAGTTGCCCAGGGCCGCGCGGTTTTTCCCAGGTCCCCGCAGGTACATCGATTCCACCAGGTGCTGGCGTTCCTGGAGCGACAAGCTGCCGGCAAACTCCGCCAGGGTTTCGTCGACCCGGGCCCGCAGGGCGATGTCGGCCTCCCGGGATTGACTCAGTTGGTTGTCCAGCGCCGTGCGATCCAGGGTATCGGCCTGTAGCTCCCGGACCACTGCCAGGCGTGCCTGGCGTCCGGCCATCAGGAGTGGCTGGCTGTCCTTGCGGGTCTGGCGCAGGAGTTGGCGCAACTGGTGCCGGCGTTCCTCGGGCAACTGTGCCATCGCCTGGCGCAGGCCGTGTTGGGGGACTGCCAGGGTCCGGGCGGGGCCGGGCTGGCCCAGCCATTGGTAGAGACCACCGGCAACCCCTCCAACCAGGAACACGTTGAGTAGCAGCGAGAGCACCAGGAAGGTTTTCAGTGGGCGGGGGGACAGGTTCACTGCTCGGCCTCCTCGGTGTTGATGCTCAGGACGAATTCCGCATCGCTCTGGTCGAAAACGCTCGGCAATGCCTCAGTGGAGTGGGGCAGTGGCAGGCTCAAGGCGACGGCCAGCATGCCGGCTGCAACACCGCTCAGACCTACTCCGAGCCAGCCCAGGGAGGCCAGCCAACCGGCGTGGCGGGGCCAGCGCGATACCGCTCGTTGTTGCGCGGACGCGCTGGCGACGATGTGCCGGATCAGTGCGTGGCTGGGTTCGGGGACCTGGTAGCTGTCCAGTCGGCCATCGAGCCAATTGGCTTGTTGCAAGGCCTGGAGGGCATCGGGGTGGCCGGTGTCCAGCAGGCGGCGGGCAGCACTGCGTTCGGCTTCGGGCCAGCGTCGCAGGTCGCTGCCATAGGCATCGGCCAGTTGCGCAAAACGTTCGGGGGTCATGGTGTTCTCCTTCCTGAGAGGTCCGCTCCGGGGGCCTCGGCCAGATGGCTGCGCAGGTTGCGCCGGGCCCGCGACAGCAGGCTTTCCAGGGCTTCGACGCTGATATGCATCAGCGCCGCGGCCTCGGTGTTGGACAGTTCCTGGTAGTACTGCAGGACGATCGCCTCGCGCTGGCGGTCCGGCAGTTGTGCCAGCGCTTGGGCCATGCGCTGGCTCTGGGCCTGGGCTTCGAGCTGGTCGACGGGTGTCGGGGCGCTATCCGCGACCTCGACGGCATGCTCGGTGTCGATGCTCAGGTGCTCTTTGCGCCGCCGCAGACGGTCGTAGCACAGGTTCAGCGCGACCCGATGCAGCCAGGTATCGAAGCGCGCCTGCTCGCTGCGCCAGCTCGCCGCCTGTTTCCAGATCCGCAGGAAACTCTCCTGGGCGATGTCCCGGGCCTCGTCGGCATCCCCCAGCAGGCGGCTGGCCAGGGCCAGCAAGCGCGGCAGCTTGCGAGTGACCATTTCTTTCACGGCCTGGGCTTCGTTGTTGCCGATGCGGGCCAGCAGTTCCAGGTCCGGGTCGGTGTCGTTCAAATGGGCGATTCTCGGTCCGGTAATGGGGCAGTCCAGAGGGTGTCGGGCTCAGCGAGCCCAGTGACCTTCGATCCAGAACCAGTTCGGCCCACGGGCCTGCCAATGCCCGGGGATCCAGTGGCCACGACGCATCACCGGTTGCCAGTGGCCAGGCACCCAGACGTAGCCACGGCCTTGCCAGCCCCAATGCCCGCGGTCCCAGGCGTAGCCGGGGCGAGCCATGGGCGGTGCTTCGTAGCGCATGGGCGGTGGGGCCTGCTGGATGATCACGGTCTGGGCGAATGAGGGGCTGCTGGCCAAGGCGCTGAGCGCCAGGGGGACCAGCAACAGGAAACGGGCAAGCTTCATGATGACTCCTTCAGGCCTGCGTTGGCTGATGCACGCAGCTGATGGGTTCAACGATAGATGGCGGCGCAATCCGTCGCGGCGCGATGAAATATTTTTCGGCGGATGATTCAACCCGGGTTCAGCCAGGCACGTGGCTGGAAATGTTCTGGCCAGGGCGACGGAAATACCGTGCTCATCACGTTCAAGCGATATCCGGGGCACATCCCCGGCCATCTCGACGAACCCATGAGGAATCGATCATGACGCGCCGTATCGCACTGCTGTTGGTCATGGCCACCCTGCTGTCCCTGGGCGGCTGCGTGGTGTACCCCGGGCACTATCATCATTGCTGCTACCGCTATGGTTACTACCGCTAGGCCTGCCTGGGGTCGTGCCGCGGTTGGCTGAGGGCTGGCCCCCCGGCACAATGGCCGGCCTTGCCATGCAACCCACTGGGGCGGCGGGCAACCGACGTAACCGTTGCAGGGACCGACATGCCCGAGTTCGACCAACAGGATCAGATCCAGGACCCGGACGCCATCGCGCGTCCGGTGTGCGCCTTGCGCATCTCGGCCCAGGAGGAGCGCTGGGAGCGACCCTGGCACAGCCACCGTAAGGCGCAGTTGTTGTTCCCCCTGGCCGGGGTGCTCAGCTGCGAAAGCGCCGAGGGTCTCTGGCTGGCGCCACCGCAATGCGCCGTCTGGATTCCCAGCGGGGTCGCGCACCGGGTCCAGGGGCTGGAGCATGCCCAGGGTTACTGCCTGTTCGTCGAGCCGGAGCAGGCCCGGGAGTTGCCTGATGCCTGCTGTACCCTGGCGGTGTCGCCGTTGCTGCAGGAGCTGTTGCGCCGTTGTGCGCAGTTGCCGCAGCTCTACGACCTGGACGGCGCCGAGGGGCGGTTGATGGCGGTGGCCCTGGACGAGCTGGCCGTTGCCCCGCGCGAGCAGATCCACTTGCCCATGCCTGGGCATGCTCAATTGCGCCGCCTGGCCCAGCAGATCCTCGAACAGCCGCAGCAGCGCCATAGCCTGGAGCGGTGGGGGGAGCTGATCGGTCTTAGCGAACGCAGCCTGAGCCGCCTGATCCTGGCCGAAACCGGGTTGAGTTTTGGCCGCTGGCAGCGCCAGTTGCATATCTTGCTGGGGCTCAAGCAACTGGGGCGTGGTGATTCGGTGGAGCGGGTGGCGCTGACCCTGGGCTACGACAGCGCCAGTGCGTTTATCCGCATGTTCAAGAAGGCGGTGGGCCAGCCACCGGGACGCTTTTTCGCCGAGCGCCGCCAGGCCCTGGACAGCGACCTGTAATTGCGCTTCACGCCTATTCCTGTCACCGCGGTCGAGCTTGCGAGGCTGCGCCAAGGCCCGCAGGGCCTTCAGCGCTCGCCCGACCACCCGGGATCTGCGAGCGCTACGCGCCCGTGCGCAGCCTGCGGCAGCGGCTACACGACGCGACGGCCTGGCGGCGATCTTTGGCTGGATCGATCAATAACTTGTCGATCTTGACTGATGCGGACAGATTGCCTCTCGAAGATGATAAGCATTCTTGTTTGAAAGCCATCATGAGGTGTCCCATGTACTTCGATCACCAGCATTTCCCACTGGTCTGGATGCGCAACGTCGCCCCCGGTCCGGATCTTGAAACCGACCCCTTCCAGCAACTCGAGCAACTCATGGAGCGTGGCCATGCCTTCGTCCTGTTGAGCGAGGGTATGCCCGATCCGCAAGAGCGCGCCAGCGAGCAGAGCAAGGCTTTGCTCAAGCAAGGGGCGCTGTGGATGAAGCGCAACAAGGCCGCGATCCAGCGCTGGATCAAGGCCATGATCGTGATCGCCCCGGAGCCTGAGGCCCAGGCCGGGGTCGAGGCCTTTGCCGGCAACTATGAAAAGTTCTGGGGGTATCCGTTGCTGCACAGCGCATCGCCCCTGGCAGCAGCCAACCTGGCCCGCCAGTTGCTCGCCCCGTCGCGCAATAACCAGCACAACTGGTAGGGGCGGGGGCGGCCATCACTCGGGCTGGTGGCCAGGCCAGGTTTCTGTCGGGAAGTAGGCTTCCAGGCCCGGCTCCAGGTGTTCGATCCCGGCCTTGACCCAGTAGCAGGTCAGGCGCGAGTAGTTGTCCAGGTCACCCCGCACCAGGCAGGTGGAACTGTGCCCCGGCCAGCTGAAGCGCAACACTTCGGCCTCGCCCATCACGGCCCGCTCCACCTTGCCAATGGCCGTGGTGGTCTGGCCATTGAGGGTCTTGACCAGGGTCAGGGCCTGGTTTTCGAAGCGGATCACCGCCGTGCCGGAATATGTCGGCCCACCGTCCGGCTCCTTGCCGATGAACAGGTAATGCCCGGGCACCAGGCTGTAGTAGATATGCGGCTCAGGAGCCTGGGCGGCGTGGGCGGCCAGGCTGCCCAGCAGCACCCCGAGCAGGGTGGTGGCCAGGCGCGGTAGAAGTGGCATCGGGGCTCGATCCTGTAGGGAGAGGGGGCATGATTCCAGACTCGACGGCACAGATAAATACCTGCGCCGTGGGACTGGGTTGCGCTGATCAGGGATGTTCCATCACCACCAGGGCCAGGGTGTCCGGTTCCAGCGCTTCGAACAGATGCGGGGTACTGGCGCTGTACTTGATGTAGTCCCCGGGCTCCAGGCTCAGGGGCTGCTCCAGTGGACCGGCCAGCGCTCGTCCGCGGCACAGCAAGACATGTTCCACCGTGCCCGGTGGATGGGCGCTCGACTGCCGTGGCCGACCGGGCTGGGCGAGCACCCGGTACAGGTTGCGCTGCGCCCCCGGCGGGCAGTTGTCCAGCAACGTGGCGGCATAGGGCGCGTCCTCGGCGTGCACGGTCACGCCTTCGTGCGCGCGGATCACCTTCAGTTGCGGGGCGGGCTGTTCCAGGAACTTGGTGACTTGCAGGCCCATGGCCATGGCCAGGGCCCACAGTGTCTCGATGCCGGGATTGCCCACCCCACCTTCCAGTTGCGACAGGGTGGATTTCGCCACCCCGGCCCGCTTGGCCAGTTCCGAAACGGATAATCCGGCGTTCAGGCGCTCGCGCTTGATGGCATGGGCCAGCAGGCCGATGGGGGAGAGTTCGTTCATTTCGTTCGTTTTATCGTTCATAACGTCTATTAAATCATCCTTGAGATCCTTGACGGGCATAAATTTCGGTGTTCATTATGTCGAATAATTGTTCGTTTTAATGGATTTCGCTGGCCCTGCGTCGGAGTTTCTCACACCCGTCCATGTCCGAGCGCCTGTGATCGAGAGGGATGGGATGAAGGTGAAGACTCGCGGAACCCTGGAAATGCTTGGGGCCATGCTGATTTCGGGCACTGTGGGTTGGCTGGTGGTCGGTTCCGGCCAGTCCCCCTGGGTGGTGGTGTTCTGGCGCTGTGTGTTCGGGGCCCTGGCGATGTTGCTGGCTTGCGCCGGCCTGGGCCTGTTGCGAGGCTTGCGCTTGAGCGGGCGCCAGGTGGCGCTGATCGCCCTGGGTGGTTGCGCGCTGATGCTCAACTGGGTGTTGTTGTTCAGCGCCTACAGCCAGGCGTCGATCGCCGTGGCCACCGTGGTCTACAACACCCAGCCGTTCATGCTGGTGGGCCTTGGGGCATTGCTGTTCGGTGAGCGCCTGACGCCGGGCAAGCTCGGCTGGCTGGCCCTGGCCTTCGCCGGAATGCTGTTCATCGTCGGTGCCCGGCCTGCCTCGGGAATGGTCGGCGACGACTACCTGCTTGGCATCCTCCTGGCCCTGGGCGCGGCCTTCTTCTATGCCATCGCCGCGGCTACCACCAAGCATCTGCGCGAAGTCCCGGCGCCGTTGATCGTGCTGCTGCAGATGCTGCTCGGCATGCTGCTCAGCGCGCCTTTCGCCTTGGGTTCGCTGCCAGCGCCCGCCGGCGAGGCCTGGTTCTACCTGGTGACCATCGGCGTGGTCCACACCGGCTTGATGTCGACCTTGCTCTATGGCGCCATCCAGCGGCTGTCCACGGTACTGGTGGGGGCCCTGTCGTTTATCTATCCGCTGGTGGCGGTGCTGGTGGACTGGCTGGTTTTCGGCCACCGACTGGGCTGGCTGCAGGTCCTGGGCGGTGCAGCGATCCTGCTGGCCGCCGCCGGGCTCAATCTCGGTTGGAACTTGCGCGTGCGCAGCATCCGCCAGGGGAGGGTGACATGGGACTGAGCCTGCGCCTGCTGGACTTTCCCTATGCCCAGGCGTGGCAACTGCTGCATTGCCTGGCCCACTTGCAACCGTGCCTGGGGGATTGGCTGGTGGCCGGGCAGACCCACCTGTTTGTCGAACCGCCAAGGTTCTATAGCCGCTAGGAGGCGAGCGGTCGGCAAGTCCATTGCCGGCATTAATGCGAAGCATTACTATTCACGCCCCACCTTTCCAGCGCATTGCGATGACAGCCAAGCCGCCCCGCAGACCAGGCTTTTTCGAGCATTACGAAGAGTTGATCGGCACCTGGACCCGGCGCTTGCGCAATCGCCAGCAGGCCGAGGACCTGGCCCATGACACTTTCGTCCGGGTGCTGGAGTCCGACGCCGCCAGCGTGCAACAGCCGCGCGCCTACCTGCACCAGACCGCGCGCAATATCGCCGTGGATGCCTTTCGCCGTGAAGACCGGCGCGCGGGCCTGGAAGAACACCAGGCCCAGCTTGGCGTGTCGCCCAGCGGCGATCCCGAGCATTTCATGCATGCGTTGCAGTTGGCTGCGTCCGTCGAACGGGCCCTGGGGGAATTGCCGGTGAACTGCCGCAAGGTGTTCGTCTGGCAGAAGATCGAGGGCCTGACCCAGGCCGAGATCGCCGAGCGCCTGGGGCTGTCAAAAAACATGGTGGAAAAGTATATGATCCGCACCCTGCGGCACCTGCGCGAGCGCCTGGATGGGCCGCTGCCATGAGTCGCAAGGCTTCTTCACCCTCTGCCAAACAGGAATCCGCATGATGGACAGCCGCGCTTGTGCCTGTGGACAGGCCAAGGTTCGCGATGAGGCGGCGCAGTGGTTCGTGCGTCTGCAAGAGCCCGGGCTGAGCCAGGAGCAACAGGCGGATTTCCAGCACTGGCTGGCCGAACACCCGCAACACCACCATGAGTGGCAAGTGTTGCAGTCGTTATGGGCCGCTGCGGAGCTGGTGCCAGCGGAGCGCTTGCAGGCCCTGTGCGCCGAGCCTGCGGCTACCGGCAGGCGGCGCCCGTGGTTGCGTGTGGCCGCGGCGGCTGCGGTGCTGGTCGTGGCGGTGGCCCTGGGTACGTTCAGCGGCCTGGGCCCGACGACTTCCTATAGCGCCAGCTTCGCCACCGCCCTGGGCGAGCGGCGCCTGGTGGCCTTGCCCGACGGTTCGCAGGTCGAACTCAACAGCCGCAGCCGGCTTCAGGTCCGTTATGCCCAGGACCAGCGCCTGGTGGAGCTGGAGGAGGGCGAGGCCCTGTTCAGCGTCGAGCACGACAGCGCCCGACCCTTCGTGGTGAATGCCGGCCCGGGCAAGGTCACGGTGACCGGGACCCGTTTCGACGTGCGCCGCGATCCGCAACAGACCCGGGTCGTGGTGGCCCAGGGGCGGGTCAAGGTCCAGGGCCGGCAGGCTGGCGCCGATGACTTCATCACCCTGACTCCGGGCCTTGGGACCCATGTCGACGCCCAGGGCCGGGTGGCCACGGCCTACGCGGTGAATCCCGAGAATTCGACGGCCTGGCGCCACGGCAAGCTGGTGTTCGACAACGCCCGGCTGGCCGATGTGCTGGCCGAGGTCGCGCGCTACCGCCAGCCGCCGCTGCACCTGGCCAGTCCGGCGCTGGGTGAGTTGCGCCTGACCAGCGTATTCAAGTCCGATGACACCGACGCCCTGCTCAAAGCCCTGCCGAGCATCCTGCCAGTGGCGGTACGCACCCGGGCCGACGGTAGCCAGGAAATTTTTTCCCGTTAGATTCAGGTTTTTTTTCAGTTCGTCGTCTTCTTGTCCAACGCAACTGGTTTGCATTAACAGACGCACCCTGGTGCGATCCACAGGACAGCCGCCGACGTGACAAAAATAACCGCTCTTCCTGCCGTATCACCCTTGCCCACCCGCCGCTGGCTGCCTCTGGCGCTGGCCCTGGCGGTGTCGGCCGCATTACCCCAGGCCCAGGCCGCACAGGGCGCCAATGCCATCCATATCCAGTCCCAGCCTTTGGGCCAGGCCCTGGGCCAGTTGGGTTTGCAGACTTCGCTGCAACTGTTCTTCAGCCCCGAGCTGGTGGCTGGCAAGCAGGCCCCGGCGGTGGATGGCAACCTCTCCCCGGAGCAGGCCCTGGGCCAGTTGCTCCAGGGTAGCGGCCTGCAGTACCGGATCGACGGCAGTTCGGTGACCTTGAGCCCGGCCCCGGCTGCCGCCGCCGGTACCCTGCAGTTGGACTCCACCAGCATCAGCGTGGTGGGCGACTGGCTGGCCGATGCCGATGCCGAGAAAGTCCAGAACCATCCGGGGGCACGTACGGTGATCCGCCGCGAGGCCATGGTCGAGCAGGGCGCGATGAACGTCGGCGATGTGTTGCGCCGGGTGCCGGGGGTGCAGGTGCAGGACGCCAACGGTACCGGCGGCAGCGATATCGCCCTGAACGTCGGTGTGCGCGGCCTGACCTCGCGCCTGTCGCCGCGCTCCACGGTGCTGATCGACGGCGTGCCGGCGGCCTTCGCGCCCTACGGCCAGCCGCAGCTGTCCATGGCGCCGATTTCCTCGGGCAACCTGGACAGCATCGATGTGGTGCGTGGCGCCGGTTCGGTACGCTACGGGCCGCAGAACGTCGGTGGGGTGATCAACTTCGTGACCCGTGCCATCCCGGAGAAAGCCACCGGGGAAATCGGCACGACCCTGGAAACCTCCCAGCGTGGCGGCTGGAAGCATATCGACACGGCCTTTCTCGGCGGTACCGCCGACAACGGCCTGGGGGTGGCGCTGCTGTATTCCGGGGTCAATGGCAACGGTTATCGCGAGCGCAATAACGGCAACGACATCGACGACGTGATCCTCAAGACCCACTGGGCGCCCACCGACCAGGACGATTTCTCGCTGAACCTGCATTACTACGATGCCACCGCCGACATGCCCGGCGGCCTGACCCAGAAGCAGTACGATGCCCACCCCTACGACTCCGACCGGGACTGGGACAACTTCAGTGGCCGGCGCAAGGACTTGTCCTTCAAGTACCTGCGCCAGGTGGACGACCGCACCCAGTTCGAGGTGCTGACCTACTACTCCGACAGTTTCCGCGGCAGCAACATCGCTGCCCGCGACCAGAAGACCCTGGTGTCCTATCCGCGCACCTACTACACCTTCGGCATCGAGCCCCGGCTGTCCCATGTATTCGACCTCGGGCCCACCACCCAGGAGGTGAGTGTGGGTTATCGCTACCTGAAGGAAGGCATGCATGAGCAGGCCAGCCGCGTCGCCCTGGTGAACAACCAGCCGGTGCTGACCAAGGATTCCGACGGTCACGTCTACCAGGACCGTACCGGCGGCACCGAGGCCCATGCCTACTACATCGACGACAAGATCGACGTCGGCAACTGGACCATCACCCCGGGGATCCGCTTCGAGGACATCAGCACCCGCTGGCATGACCGACCGGTGCCGGGAACCAACGGCATACGCGTTCAGGAGAAGCGCCGCAGCATCGACAGCAACGAGGCGCTACCGGCCCTGAGCGTGATGTATCACCTGTCCGATGCGTGGAAGCTGTTCGCCAATTACGAGACGTCCTTTGGCAGCCTGCAGTACTTCCAACTGGGCCAGGGCGGCCAGGGTGACCAGACCGCCAACGGCCTGAGCCCGGAGAAGGCCAAGACCTACGAAATCGGCACGCGCTACAACGATGATGTCTGGGGGGGCGAGGTGACGCTGTTCTACATCGACTTCGACGACGAGCTGCAGTACATCAGTAACGACGTGGGCTGGACCAATCTCGGTGCTACCAAGCACCAGGGTGTGGAAACCTCTGTGCACTACAACCTGGGGAGCCTGGACCCGCGTCTCGAAGGCCTGAGCGCCAACGCCGGCTTCACCTACACCCGGGCCAGCTACGAAGGCGAGATTCCTGGTTTCAAGGGCCGCGACCTGCCGTTCTACTCGCGTCAAGTGGCCACTGCCGGCTTGCGCTATGACATCAATCGCTGGACCTACAACATCGATGCCTTCGCCCAGTCCAGGCAACGTTCTCCGGGTACAGGCGTGAATGCCAACGGCTCCTTCAGCGGCAACTACATCACCGATGGCAGCGCCGACGGCCAGTATGGCGACATGCCCGGCTACGTGTTGTGGAACATCCGTGGTGGCTATGACTTCGGTCCGCAGCTGTCGAACCTCAAGCTGGGCGCCGGGGTGAAGAACGTCTTCGACCGCCAGTATTTCACCCGCTCCAGCGACAACAACTCGGGGATCTACGTCGGCGCGCCACGGACCTTCTTCATCCAGGCCAGCGTCGGCTTCTGAGACGTGCCGCCGCTGCTGGTTTCGTGTAGCCGCTGCCGCAGGCTCAGCAGCGGCTACATGGCTGGGGGCTCAGACCTTGAGCACCTTGCTGCTGGCGGCCACTGCCAAGAGCGCCGCGGCGATCAGGCCGAAGGCTGCACTCAGGCTGCTGCCATGGGCGATGAAGCCGATCACCGCCGGCCCGGCGAGGATGCCGGCGTAACCCAGGGTGGTGATGGCCGGGACGGCGATGGCCTCGGGCATGACCTTCTGCTTGCCCACCGCGGTGTACAGCACCGGCACTATGTTCGAGCACCCCGCGCCCACCAGGGCGTACCCCAGCAGCGCCGCTTCCCAGGCCGGGGCCAGGGTGGCCAGCAGCATGCCGGCCGCCGCGGTGGCACCACCGATGAAGATCACCCGACGGGCGCCCAGGCGATGGACGATGGCATCGCCAGTCAGGCGCCCGGCGGTCATGGTCAGGGCGAAGGCGGCATAACCCAGGCCGGCGTAGGCGGTGTCCAGGCCGCGCTCGGCGGTGAGGAACACCGCGCTCCAGTCCAGCACCGCGCCTTCGGCCAGGAACACCACGAAGCACAGGCACCCGATGAACAGCACCACGCCGTGGGGCACGGCAAAGGCCGGTCCCGAGCTCTGGCTGCCGTAGGGCAGCATGTGCGGTGCGGACTTGGCCAGGGCCAGGAGCATCAGTACCACCGCCACCAGGGTCGCTCCCAGGGGCGACAAACCCAGGCCCAGCAGGGCGCTGACGCCAGCGGCGCCGACGATCCCGCCGAGGCTGAACATGCCGTGGAACCCCGACATCATGGTCTTGCCGCTGGCTCGCTCGACGATCACCGCTTGCAGGTTGACCGTGGAGTCCACGGTGCCGAGCCCGGCGCCGAACATGAACAGGGCGAACATCAGCGACGGCGCCGACGCCAGGGTCGCCAGCAAGGGCAGGGCAATGCAGATCAGCAAGGTGCCAACGGCCATCACCCGCCGGCAGCCATGGCGCGCGGCCAGGGCGCCGGCGATGGGCATCGCCAGGATCGAGCCTACGCCCAGGCACAACAGCAGCAAGCCCAGGGTGCCCTCGTCGAGTCCGGCCCGGCTCTTGGCGTAGGGCACCAGCGGAGCCCAGGCGGCGATGCCGAAACCGGCGATGAAATAGGCCACGCGGGTGGACATCTGTTCGAGGCGGCCGGGGGTGGCCTGGAAGTGGGTGTTGCTGGCAGTCATAAAAATCCTTGCTGGCCGGGCATCGTGCGGGGGACCGCCGATCGTGCCGTCTCGCCGACCCTGTGCTGGTAGGGCCCGGTGTCGGTGGCGTCTTCAATATTGATCAGGAGCATGGGCGAACGGATACCCAGGGTAATCCGCCGCCGGTCGCCAGGTAGCGCAGGTCACCCGTGCGGCCGAGTCGGGGATTGTGACAAATCTGGCGAGCCAAGGTTGCAGAAATAACCCTGTGGGGCCTGACCGCGATTCGCCTCGTGGCTGATCACCCCAGGGGTGTCGAGCAGAGGCAGTCTTGCTCGGGCAAGCATTCCCAGGGGGAGCCCCATGAATTGGCGAGCGCCCTGAGGCTGCCATTGGATCGCCGCGGCAGGCCGGAACAAACTTGCGCAGGCAGCGCGTTCGTTGCGCATAATCGCGCGCTTTTGCGCAATATCATTCCACTTTCCCCGTGCCGTATCCGGAGTCCCGCCATGACCACCAGCCTCGACGCCTACGACTTGAAGCTGCTCGCCGAGCTGCAGCGCGATGCCAGCACCGCGCAGAGCGAACTGGGGTTGCGGGTCAACCTGTCCACCGCAGCGGTCAACCGCCGTCTCAAGCGCATGGCCGAGGAGGGGGTGATCGAACGCTATACCGCAGTGGTCGCCCCCGATGCCCTGGGCCATGAGCTGAGTATCATCGTCGAGGTGGAAGTCGAGAGCGAGCGGATCGACCAGCTCGATGCGCTCAAGCGCAGCTTCCAGGCCTGCCCCCAGGTCCAGCAGTGCTACTACGTGGCTGGCGAGTGCGACTTCGTGCTGATCTTTTGCGTGCGCAGCATGGCCCAGTACAACCAGCTGACCCGCGAGCTGTTCTTCGACAACCACAACGTCAAGCGCTTCAAGACCCTGGTGGCGATGAACCGGGTCAAGGTTGGGCTGGAGGTGCCCACCGTTGATTGATCTTCAAGGCTGCTGCAAGGCCTCGACCAGGAAGTCGACAAATACCCGGACCTTCTGCGACAGGTGCCGCTGGCTGGGATACAGGGCGTAGATGTGCCGGCTGGGCAGGCTCTGGTCGGGCAGTACCCGCAACAATTGACCGCTGTCGAGCAATGGCTGGGCGACGAAACCGGGCAGGGCGCCGATGCCCAGGCCGGCCACCAGCATGTCGGCCAGCATCAGGCTGTTGTCCACCGCGAAATGCACCGGCAGCTCCAGCCGGGTGTGTCCTTCGGGACCTTCCAGTTGCCAGCGCCCGGGATGCTCGGCCAGGCGATAGGCCAGCCAGCGATGCGAGTGCAGGTCGGCGATGCCCACTGGCGTGCCCTGGGCCTGGAGATAGCCCGGCGCGGCGCAGATCACCTGCTCGACCTGGCCCAGGTGGCGGGCGATCAGCGATGAGTCTTCCAGTTGGCGGCGGATCCGCAGCGACACGTCGAACCCTTCGCCCACCACATCCAGCACCTGGTCGTTGAGGGTCAGGTCCACGTGCAGTTGCGGATAGCGCTGCATGAAGGCCACCAGGATCGGCGACAGCACCTTGAGCCCGAACGACAGCGGCGCGTTGACCCGCAGGCGCCCGCCAGGCTCGCTCGACCCGGCCTGGGTGGCGCGCTCCAGGGCGTCCAGTTCGTCCAGCAGGTGGCAGCACTCGGTGAAGTAGCTTTGCCCGGCTTCCGACAGGCTCATGCGTCGAGTGGTACGCAAGATCAACAAGCTGCCCAGGCGTTCCTCCAACTGCCGGACCTGCTTGCTCACCGCGGCGGTGGACTGCCCGAGGTCGGTGGCGGCAAGGCTGAAACTGGCGCGTTCCACCACCCGGCGAAAGGTGCGCATGGCCATCAGTACATCCATATTGTTTCCCTTAAGTTGAATATCTATTCACCAATTGGCTGATTATCTCTGAATAAGCGACCAATACCATGGCCACCTCTACTTCAAAGGAGTGTTGTCATGGGTATCCGCGCAATGTCGAAAATCCTTCCCGGGGTCCTGGCCCTGTCGCTCATCAGTGCCGCCTGCAGCGCTGCCACCGCGCAGCAGCCAGACGTGGGCATCAGCCCCTGGGGGCCGAAGGATGAGATCGGCCGCCTGAACCTGATCACCCCACAATCGCGGGCGGCGATCATGTCCCGGGTCAGTGGCGAGCAGGCCTACGACCTGGCGGTGGACTACTTCGTCGGCATGCCCAGCTGGCAGGCTGCCGGCGATCCGCCATACCAGATGTGGATGACCCACACCCCCCACGGCAATGTGATCGCCGACCCGATGCAGGTCGGCGAGCCAATGAACCAGCACGTCAGCTACAGCGGTTCGGCGGTGTCGATGTACGCCCACATGGGCACCCATATCGACGCCCTCAACCACTTCGGGCTCAACGGCAAGATCTGGAACGGCTTCCGCGCCGACCAACACCTGGGCGACCGGGGCTGGAACGTCACCGGGGCCGAGAAGCTGCCACCGATCATTGCTCGCGGGGTGATGATCGATGTGGCCGCGGCCAAGGGCCTGGACCAGCTGGCCGACAGCTATCGGGTGACCCGCGCCGACCTCAAGCAGGCCCTGGCCAAGCAGAAGGTGGCCCTGGAGAAGGGCGATGTGGTGTTGATCCGTACCGGGCGCATGCGTGACTACGAGAACGCCCAGGTGTACATGGCCAACCCGCCGGGCCTGAGCCTGGATGCCGCCAAGTTCCTGGTGGAAGAGGGCGGTGCCATGGTGGTGGGGGCCGACAACCTGAGCTTCGAGACCTTCCCGTCCGAGATCGAGGGCAACTACCTGCCATTGCACACCTACCTGCTGGCGATGCAGGGCGCGCCGATCATGGAGTTGGTAAATCTCGAGGGCCTGGCCCGGGACAAGGTCTACCAGTTCGCCTTTATCGGTGCCTCGCTCAAGTTGCGTGGTGCCGATGCGGCGCCGATCCGGCCGATGGCCCTGCCGATTCGCTGATCACCCCTCTGGTGCAGCCGAGGCATTGGCCGTACTGTCAGCGGCTGGTTTTTTCCGGAGATGGGCGATGGCGGCGTTCTACGATGCACGGGGCAATATCTATGGCGTGGTCTCGCCGGCGGCGTTGCGGCGCCTGGGGGTGGCCCTGCCGGGTACAGCAGCCCAGGCGGCGCGGGACCGACGGCTATGGGCCGAGCAGGCCATCGCCGCCTTGTGCGACTGGGCGCCGGGCAGCCGCCCGGCCGGAGCCAAGGCCCACCGCAGCGATGGCCTGTTGGTGGGGCCGTTCCAGGAGGAGGCGCCGTTCGACCTGCTGATCGTCAACACCGACGGTACCCTGGCCGAGCGCAGCGGCAACGGCCTGACGATCTTCTCCCAGGCCCTGACCGAGCAAGGGCTGCTGCAGGACCCGGGGCAGACCCTGTTGCAGGTCCATCACGACCAGGGCGCCGGCCTCTCGCCAGTGACCACGGCCGTGGAGCCAGCCCAGGTGGCGGGTGTGCAGGGCTTCTGGCTGGATCTTGGGCAACCGGCGTTCGGCCCCGAGGCGGTGGCGGCTCTGGGCGTCGAGGCAGTGACGTTCAATGGACGCCAACTGAGCCAGGTCGCTCCGTTGCAGGCGCTGAACCCGCAATGGGAATACAGCCAGTTCGTGCGGGTCGGCAATCCCCATTGCGTGACCCTGGTGGACGAGGCCAGCGCCTTGCCGGACAACCGGCAGATGCTTGAGCCGCCCTTGGCCGAGGGCCTGACCGCCACGGCCTTCGCCTTGCCGGTGGGCAGTGGCGAGCCGTGCCCGGCCGGGGTCAACCTGCAATGGGCGGCTCGCGAGTCGGCGCAGCGCATCGTGGCCCGGGTGTTCGAGCGGGGCGAGGGGCCGACGGCGTCCTCCGGCACCAGTGCCAGTGCCGTGGCCTGCGCCGCCTGGCGAGTGGGTTGGGTCAAGGCCGGCGAGGTGCAGGTGGTGATGCCGGGTGGCACCGCGCCGCTGCGCCTGGAGGAGCGCGACGCAGTCCTGCATCGCGTGAGCCTGTTCGGCACCGCCCAACGCATTCCCCTGTAGCCGCTGCCGAGCCGTGCGCAGCCTGCGGCAGCGGCTACACCAAGCGTGGGGCTACAGCGCGGTGTCCTGCAACTGCACCTGGGCCATCTGGCGTTGCATCAGCACCTTGCCGTGGCGGATCGAGTACAGCGGCAGGCCCTGGCTACGGAGCATTTCGTAGTCGCTGTCGGCGGACAGGATCAGCAGGTTCGCCGGGCGTCCTTCCTCCAGGCCGTAGCGCTCACCCAGGGCCAGGGCCTTGGCGCTGTTGTCGGTGACCAGGTCCAGGGCGCTTTGCAGGTTGCTGTAGCCGAGCATGTGGCAGATGTGCAAACCGGCTTCCAGCACTCGCAGGATGTTGCCGTTGCCCAGGGGGTACCAGGGATCGACGATGGAATCCTGGCCGAAGCAGACGTTCATGCCCGCATCCAGCAGCTCCTTGACCCGGGTGAGCCCGCGGCGCTTGGGAAAGGTATCGAAGCGGCCCTGCAGGTGGATGCTCTCGGTCGGGCAGGAGACGAAGCTGACCCCGGAGTGCCCCAGCAAGCGGAACAGCTTGGCGCAGTAGGCGTTGTCGTAGGAACCCATGGCCGTGGTGTGGCTGGCGGTGACCCGCGAGCCCATGTCGCGGCTGCGGGCCTCTTCGGCCAGCACCTCGAGAAAGCGCGAGTGCGGGTCATCGGTCTCGTCGCAATGCACGTCCACCAGGCAGCCAGTGCGTTCGGCCAGGTCCATGAGGAACTTCACCGAGCTCACGCCCTGGTCGCGGGTGTATTCGAAATGCGGGATGCCGCCCACCACGTCGGCTCCAAGAGCAATGGCTTGTTCCATCAGTTGGCGACCATTGCGGAACGATTCGATGCCTTCCTGGGGAAAGGCGACGATCTGCAAGTCCACCAGGTGCCGGGCCTGCTCGCGGACTTCGAGCATGGCCTTGAGCGCGGTCAGGTCGGGATCGGTGACATCGACATGGGTGCGCACATGCTGGATGCCATGGGCCGCCAGGGCACGCAGGGTCTTGTGGGCCCGGGTGCGGGTGTCTTCGGCGGTGATGCTGGCCTTGCGCTCCCCCCAGCACTCGATGCCTTCGAACAGCGTGCCGCTCATGTTCCAGCGTGGCTCGCCAGCGGTCAGGGTGGCGTCCAGATGGATGTGTGGCTCGACGAAAGGCGGCACCACCAGGTTGCCGCCGGCATCCAGGTGCTCCGGGCCAAAGGCCGGGAGGGGGCTTGGGCTATCGGGGGCCTGGCGGGCGATGCGAGCGATGCGGCCATGCTCCAGGTGCAGTTGGTGCAGGCCTTCGCGGTGGCGCAGGCGGGCGTTGGTGATCAACATCGGGACGGCTCCTTGGATCAGGCGGTCAGTCGCCAGATCCGGGGCTAGCCCCTGGTCCGGCGATCGTTGGACAAGTGCGGGCCATGATAGACCCGTGGCGTGGCGAGGGAACAAGCCTGCGTGCAACCTCGGGTTCAACCGGCATCGACCACCACCGGTGCGCGGCCGCCGAGCATCGCGCTGAGCAGGACATAACCCAGGCTTGCGACGCCAATGCCCACCAGGGGCGCGATCCAGGGCGAGCCGAAGGCCGCCAGGGTGCCGGCAGCGTAGGCCCCGAGGCCAGGCCAGTTCCAAGCAGGCAGCGAACTCTCGGCCAGGCGCGGGTAGCGACCGCGCCAACGATAGAAGAAGTCGGCCATGATCACGCCTCCAATGGGTGGGATCACCGTGCCCAGCAGGATCAGGTAGGGCACCAGCAGGTCGTACATGCCGAGCATCGCCAGCAGGGTACCGATCACGGCACCGACCAGGGTCACGGTCTTGCGTCGGTCGGTGCGCAGCAGGTTGCAGCCGGCCACCGCGAAGTTGTAGATGGTGTTGTCCTGGGTGCTCCAGATATTCAGCAGCAACATGGCCATGGCGGCCATGGCAAAGCCCTGCAACAGCAGCACTTCGACCACGTCCGGCTGCTGGTAGACGATGGCGCCATAGGCCCCGATCAGTACCATCAGGCCGTTGCCGATGAAGAAGCCGATCAGGCTGGCGCTGATGGCGACCTTGGCCGAGCGCGAGAACCGGGTCCAGTTGGTGGCCTGGGTGGCGCCACTGACGAAGGTGCCGAAGACCAGGGTGATGGCGGTGGAAAGGTCCAGGCTGGTACTGGGCACGACCGCCAGCAGGCCGTCGAGACCACCGATCCTGGCCGTGGCGACGCCCATGGACAGCATCAGCAACAGGCCCATGGCCGGCACGGCGATCCACGAGAGAATCTCCAGCCCGCGGTAGCCGATATAGGCCGTGGCACAGAACCCCATGCCGAACAGCAGCATCAAGCCCAGCACCGCTCCCTGGTCCAGGTGGAGGTACTTGCCCAGCACCACCGCCGCGGTGGCGGTGCCCCAGGCGTACCAGCCGATCTGGGTAAAGCCCAGGATCAGGTCGCTGAGCTTGCTGCCTCGCTCACCGAAGCAGAAGCGTCCCATCAGTGCCGAGTTGAGCCCGCTCTGGAAGGCGATATAGCCCAGGCTCGCGGCATATATTCCCAGCAGCAGGTTGCCCAGGACAATCACCGTCAAGAGGGTGGTGAAGTCGTAGGCCACCCCCAGCTTGCCGCCGGCGAACATGGTCGCGGTGAAGAAGGTGAACCCCAGCAGCACCATGGCCATGGAGGCCAGGCCCTTGCGGGCATGCTGCGGGACTTCGCTCAAGGGGTAGTCGTTGCCGGGTGCGTGCTGGGTCATGGCCTGTCCCTGGTCTGAGTGGTACCACGCTTTTGCAGGTGCCGTGCCAATCCTGGGAAGCGATGGCCGGTGCTCGCCGCCGGGTTCAGGGCGACCCAGCAGTTATAGCCAATGCCCGGGCCGGTGCGATCGATTCTGTCGCTGTAAAACGGTGCAACCCGGGCTGGATCGGCTTGGCGTGCCCTACGCCAGGTCAATCCGGGTCAGGGCTGAAAATGCCTTCGATGGGCATCTGGAAGGCCTGTGCGATCTTGAAGGCCAGGGGCAGGCTGGGGTCGTAGCGGCCGGTCTCGATGGCATTCACCGTTTGCCGTGAAACCCCGAGCCGGGTAGCCAGTTCAGCCTGGGACCAGCCTTGCCGGGTGCGCAGTTCGCGTACCTGGTTGTTCATTGGTAGCGCCGCATGCCGGCCACCGTGGCCAGGGCCCAGATCAGGCCCATCAGCGGCCACACGTAGAACATCGAGAGCCTGGGCAGGCCGACGGTCTCCAGGAAACCGTAGCTGAAGGTGATCAGCGCGGTGCAGACGAAGGACAGGGCCAGGGCCTCGAGCTGGACGCGCCGGACCATTTCGTCCAGGCGCCGCAACTGCCGGACGACCGCCAGGGCCATGGCGATCATCGGTACTACCGGTACCAGGGCCAGGGCGATCTTGCCCGGGCCTGGCTCCATATCCGCCAGCCAATGGCTGCTGAGCAAGACACAAGCGATATAGGCCAGCAGGGTCAGGGTGAATTCCACGATATAGCGCTTGGCGCCCATGAGCGATCTCCTTATGTAAAGTGAGCTTTACATTAGGTGGGGCGAATGACGGTGTCAAGCTCACTTTACATCAGAGGGTGCTCAGTCGAATTGCACCTGCACGGTCTTGCCCTGGTGGAAGTCGAACGCCTCGCGGATATCCCGCTCCACCGTGCGTCCTTGGGATAGCTGCGGTAGTTGGTCCAGGGCAAAGAAGGCGGCCTCGCTCGCCTCGCTGCCGGCCACTGGCGCAGCACGGTGCTGGCGCTCACAGAGAAAATACAGCTTGTAGAAGTCGCGATGGTCGGCCTTGTAGGGGCCCTTGGCCTTGTGCCGGATGCTGTACAGGCCGCGTACGGCCACCTCGATCCCGGCCTCTTCGTGGATTTCCTTGATCACGTTCTCGCTGGCCGACAGGCCGACGTCGGCAAAGCCGCCGGGCAAGGCCCAGAGACCGTCGGCCATCTCCCGTACCAGGAGGATCTTGTGGTCCTCGATCAGTGCGCCGCGCACTTCCACCATGGGCGTCGAATAGCGCTGGGCGAAGTCCGATACCAGCCCGGTGATGCGCTCCAGCGGCACATTGCCCAGTTGCGCGAGCATCTGGTGGGCAATATCGGCGATCTCCTGGTAGCGCTCGCGGTCGTGAATGTCCTTGCAAAAATGCAGGCCGGTCGAGGCGATGGCTTGCAAGCGTTTGGCATGGGTCAGCCAACTGCTTTCCATGATGGGCTCCTGGAGGGTCTAGGGCGAAGGTCGTTGTTTTAAGGGTTCAAGAGGCGAGGATCAAGCCTTGGCGGCCGTGGCCGGGGCGGCAGGCCTGCTTGTCGCGATCGAGCGGATCAGTCCAGGGCCTTGCTCATGTAGACCCGGTGCAGCCCGTTCTCCACTGCGCGATGGGTCTCGACGTAGCCATGGCGACCGTACAGGGCAATGTTCTCGCTCATGGCCTGGTTGGTGTAGAGGCGCACGCAACTGTGGCCGGCGGCCAGGGCCTGCTGTTCGGCGAAGGCCAGCAGCTGGCGGCCATAGCCACGCCCCTGGGCCTCGGGGCTGACCGCAAGGTTGTCCAGCAGCAGCGTTTCCTGGGCATCGAGCAACACAATGAAGCCCGCGATGGCTTGCTGGTCCTCCAGTACCCAGACCTGGGCTGCCAGCACCAGGCACGAATAATCCTCGAGCATCGGTGCCGGTTGGCGACCGATTCGAGCGATGTAGGGGGCATAGGCCCTCTTGGCGATGCTTTCGATGGCCGGGAGATCGTCGGGTACGGCTGGGCGAATGATCGATGGCATGGCGCGGATGCTCGGCAGTCGAGGAGACGGGGCAAGCATAGGCCTGAACGTCGGTACGTGTGAGCCTGCCGTACGGTGGGCTGGGCCAGGCGCTTGCTCCCCGGCCCTTGCGGGCTTATTCGCCGCGATAGATGCAGCCGCTGGTGCAGGTTTCGTGGATACGAATGGCACTGAGTTCCGGCAGCAGCGGCTTGAGCTCGTTCCAGATCCATTTGGCGAGGACTTCGCTGGTAGGGTTTTCCAGGCCGGGGATGTCGTTCAGGTAGTTGTGGTCCAGGCGCTCGTACAGCGGCTTGAAGATCGCCTTGATTTCCGAGAAGTCGCGGATCCAGCCGGTGTGTGGGTCCACCTCGCCGCTCAGGTGGATCGCCACCTTGAACGAGTGGCCATGGAGGCGGCCGCACTTGTGGCCCTCGGGCACGAAAGGCAGGCGGTGGGCGGATTCGAAGGTAAATTCTTTGAAGATTTCCACGGTGTCGGTCAGCTCTGTCGGATGGCATCGCCCTGGGGCGAAATGAGGCAGGCGGCGAGTCTATCAGCTTGCCCCACCGCTTGCGGGAAAACCCTGACTAAAGGGTCAATCCGCAGCCGTGCCGGGCATCAGAGGCTTTGCAGGCGCTCGCCCAGGCGATCCTGGCTGGCCAGTTCGAGGAACTCGTCGCCCAGGCGCCGGCTTTCGTCCATGGCGCTGCGCCAATATTTCTGCCGGCTGGCGTCGTCGCCCATGAAGCGCTTGAAGTCGCTGCGGTCCGGCAGTTTGCCGTAGGGCAGGCGCGCCAGGTACTCCCGGGAGGGAGCCAGCAGCAGTACGTCCCGCAGGCGCTCGGGGCTGGCTCGGCGCCAGGGCAGGGTCTTGTCGAACCAGCCGGGGATCACCCGGTCGGTGAAGTGGGGGTAGAGCACGATATCGCTGCCGCTGTAGGGCAGGTCCAGGTGGTAGTCCAGCAGGCCGCCGTCGCGGAAGGTGCCGGCCCCGGCGCCAGGCAGCTCGCGTACGCCCTGCATGACCATGGGGATCGAGCCCGAGGCCAGCAGGGCCTGGCGCAGGTTGCCGCGATCCAAGGGGACGAAGCGCGACGGGAAGTCTTCCAGGGCGTGCAGCGGCGGCGCCAGGCGCGGGTCGTGCAGCACCAGGCGCTCGAAGTGCCGCGACAGGCGCGCGCGGCCCCGCAGGTTGTCGGCAATCACCGAGGACAAGCCCAGGCCCAGGCGCCCGCGATGGTCATCGGCCAGCAGGCCGTGGCTCTTGACCACCATGATGTTCAGCCGGTACTGGGGGTTGTCGAGGATGCTGGCATCGCGGCCTTCGAGCAGGTCGTCGAGCATCTGTCGCGAGCTCTGGCTGATCTGCGCCATGGTCACGCCTTTGGCGAAGCTCTGGGCGTTGTACAGCTGGCCCAGGCGGCGGATGCCTTCGGCGGCATCGGGCAGGCAGGCGCTGGCGAACCGCCAGGAGCCCACCGAGGCGCCGATCAGCGAACGCTCGCGGGGGACGGCGGGCAGCCACTCACCGAACAGCGCCAGGTCCAGGCCCTGGATGCCCAGGGCCTTGGGGCCGCCGGCGGCCCCCGGCAAGGTGCCGACTTCCCCGGCGTGCAGACCTTGGCGGCGGATGCGCGCCAGGGCCCGGGGGCCGGCCTTGAGGGTCAGGGCGGGAAACTTGATATGGATGGCAGGCATACCGGGCTCGCTTGCGGATCAGCCGTCGAGTATAGAGAACCCTGGCACCGCGGGCCGAATGAAAGTTCTGTCAGGCGCAAATGGCCATTCAGTTTCAATTAAGTTGTCACGGGTATCTTGGCGCCATTGGCCACCGACCTGGAGACTTGCCATGAAAACCCTCACTGCCCTGTTGGGCGCCAGCCTGATTGCCATGACCGTGGGCCTGGTCCATGCCCGCGACCTGGGGCCCGACGAGGCCCTGCGGCTGCGCGACGCTGGTACCATTGTGTCCTTTGAAAAACTCAATGCCACGGCCCTGGCCCGGCACCCCGGAGCACGCATTGGCGAAACCGAGCTGGAAGAGGAGTACGGCAAGTACATCTACCAGGTCGAGCTGCGTGACCCACAGGGGCTGGAATGGGACCTGGAGCTGGACGCCGTGAGCGGCCAGGTACTCAAGGATCATCAGGACACCTAATGAATCGCAGATTGCACATCGGCAGCCGGGCAGCCCTGGCGTTATGGCTGTGCTGCTCGCTGGCCCTGGCCCGCGACCTGGACCAGGACGAGGCCCTGCGCCTGCGCCAGCAAGGGGTGATCCTGCCTCTGGAACAGTTGCTGCAGCAGGCCATGGATCGCTATCCGGGGGCCAAGTTGCTGGAGGCCGAGCTGGAGGAAAAGCACGATGTGTACATCTACGAAGTGGAACTGCTGACCGTGGACGGCGTGGTCCGCGAGCTGGACCTGGACGCCGCCACCGGGCGCCTGTTGAAAGACGAGGAAGATGACTGATGCGCCTGCTCCTGGTGGAAGACCATGTATCCCTGGCCGACGAATTGCTCGAAGGGCTGAATCGCCAAGGCTATGCCGTGGACTGGCTGGCCGATGGGCGCGATGCCCTGTACCAGGGGGCCAGCGAGCCTTACGATCTGATCATCCTCGACCTGGGTCTGCCCGGTGTACCGGGCCTGGATGTGCTGCGCCAATGGCGTGCCGAGGGCCTGGCCACCCCGGTGCTGATCCTGACGGCCCGGGGCTCCTGGGCCGAGCGTATCGAAGGGCTCAAGGCCGGTGCCGACGATTACCTGAGCAAGCCGTTCCATCCCGAGGAACTGCACCTGCGGGTCCAGTCCCTGCTGCGCCGTTCCCATGGCCAGGCCAACCAGCAAACCCTGCAGGCTGCCGGCCTGCACCTGGACGAGGGGCGCCAGTGCGTGGTCCGCGATGGCCAGGACGTGCAACTGACGGCTGCGGAGTTTCGCCTGCTGCGCTACTTCATGCTGCATCCGCAGCAGATCCTCTCCAAGGGGCATTTGGCCGAACACCTCTACGACGGTGAGACCGAGCGCGATTCCAATGTCTTGGAAGTCCACGTCAACCACCTTCGGCGCAAGCTTGGGCGCAGCGTCATCGAAACCCGTCGGGGCCAGGGCTACCTGTTCGGCGGGGCGGCTTCGTGAGGTCGATCCAGCGCCGCCTGAGCCTGGGCCTGGTCAGTGTGATGCTGGTGGTCGGGCTGGCGCTGGCACAGACCAGCCTGTGGCTGTTCGAGGTAGGCCTGCAACGCTACCTGGAGGCCGGGCTGCGCAACGACAGCGAAAGCCTGCTGCTGGCCCTGGTGCGTGGCCCGCAAGGGTTGCAACTGGACGAGCGACGGTTGTCGCCGGCCTATCAGCGACCGTTCTCCGGGCATTACTTTCGCATCGACTTCGCCGATGTGCACTGGCGTTCCCGTTCGCTGTGGGACCAGGAGCTGCCGCAGTTGGAGCAAGCCGGGCTGCAAGGCAACTTGCAATTGGGGCCTGAGGGCCAGCAGCTGCTGGTGTTGCGCAGTGACTACAAGCGCCTGGGGCAATCGATTTCCATCAGCGTGGCCCAGGACTACACCTCCGTGCGCGAGAGTTTCCAGCGCATGCGCCAGATCGGCCTCGGGCTGGGCCTGGCAGGCTTGCTGTTGATCCTGCTGTTGCAGCGCCTGACCGTGCGCCGGGCGTTGCGTCCGTTGGAAACCGCCCGTGAGCAAATCGCCCAGTTGCAGATGGGCCAGCGCTCGCAACTCGATGCCCAGGTCCCGGTGGAGCTGGAGCCGCTGGTGGCCCAGGTCAACCATTTGCTGACCCACACCGAGGACAGCCTCAAGCGTTCGCGCAATGCCCTGGGCAACCTCGGGCATGCCCTGAAGACGCCCCTGGCGGTGTTGCTGAGCCTGGCGTCGGGGCCGAAGTTGGCGGCCCAGCCGGAGGTGCGGCGGATTCTTTTGCAGCAGCTGGAGCAGGTGCAGTCGCGGCTCAACCGCGAATTGAACCGGGCGCGGCTGGCCGGCGATGCGCTACCCGGCGCGTTGTTCGAGTGCGATGCCGAGTTGCCGGGGTTACTGGCGACCTTGAACATGATCCATGGCGAGCACCTGGAACTCAGCTACCACGCGGCATCGGGGCTGCGCCTGCCCTGGGATCGCGAGGACCTGCTGGAGCTGTTGGGCAACCTGCTGGACAACGCCTGCAAGTGGGCGGATGCGCAGGTGCAACTGAGTGTGGAGGAGCGAGCCGCGGGTTTCTGCCTGGCCGTGGACGATGATGGCCCGGGGATTCCGGAGCAGCGCCGGAACGAGGTCTTCAGCCGTGGCGCCCGGTTGGATGAGCAGACCGACGGCCATGGGCTGGGGCTGGGGATCGTGCGCGATATCGTCGAGGCCTGGGGCGGTCGCCTGAGCCTGGGACAAAGCCCCCTGGGCGGCTTGCGGGTGGCGATCGAGCTGCCCCGGCGCTGAGCTTGCCAGGTATCACTGTCCGCTGCTGCCGGGTGGCGGGCTGGGGGTGTCGCCGCTGTCGAAGGCGGCGATCGATCCCGAAGGGGATGCCGCCCTCGATGGCACCGAAGGCCCTTCGGGTCTTGTCGCAACCTGGCGGGCTCGGCAGCGGCTACGGGGATCAGACGCGGAACTGATCCATCAGGCTTTGTTGCTGGTTGGCCAGGCTGTTCAGCGACTGGCTGACCCGGGCCGATTCGTTGGCCTGTTCCGACAGCGATTCGGTGACGTCGCGGATGGTGGCGACGTTGCTGTTGATTTCCTCGGCCACGGCGCTCTGCTGTTCGGCGGCGCTGGCGATCTGCAGGTTCATGTCGCTGATCACTGTCACCGCATCGCCGATCTGGCGCAGGGCGGTCACGGCCTGTTCCACCTGCTCGACGCTGCCCTGGGCCTGGCGATGGCTGTTGCCCATGGAGGCCACCACGTCGCGGGTGCCGTTTTGCAACTGTTCGATCACCTGGCGGGTTTCCTCCACCGACTCCTGGGTACGCTGGGCCAGGTTGCGCACTTCATCGGCCACTACCGCGAAGCCACGACCGGCTTCCCCGGCCCGGGCTGCCTCGATGGCGGCGTTGAGAGCCAGCAGGTTGGTTTGTTCGGCGATGGTGCGGATGACCTCCAGCACCGAGCCGATCTGTTCGCTGTCGCTGGCCAGGCCTTCGACCTGTCCCATGGCGGTGCTCATGTCGGCGGCCAGCAGGTCGATGCTGCGGGTGGTGCGGTCGATCACGGTCAGGCCCTGCTGGGTCGCCTGGTCGGCATCCCGTGCGGCCTGGGCTGCCTGAGCGGCGCTGCGGGCCACGTCCTGGGCCGTGGCGCTCATCTCGTGGGACGCGGTCGCCACCTGGTCCACCTGGCGGTACTGCTGTTCCATGCCGGCGCTGGTCTGGGTGGCGATGGCCGAGGATTGGTCGGCGGTGCCCCGGGCATCCTGCACCGAGCGTTTGACCTCGGCGATGATCGGTTGCAGCTTGTCCAGGAAACGGTTGAACCAGCCGGCCAGTTGTCCCAGTTCGTCGTGCTTGTCGTAGGCCAGGCGGCGGGTCAGGTCGCCTTCGCCGCTGGCGATGTCTTCCAGCATGCTGGCCACGCCGAGGATCGGCCGGGTCACGCTGCGGGCCATCAGCCACACCAGCAGCAGGCCGATCACCGCGGCCAGCAGGCCCAGGCCCAGCTCCATCAGGGTGCCGCTGCTGTTGCTGGCATCCAGTTCGTTTTTCAGCGCCTCGGCCGGGCCCACCAGGACCTTTTCCGGTACGTCCAGCAGCACGCCCCAGGGCTTGCCGCCAGGAATCGGGGTGAACGGCGCCAGCACCTTGAGTTCGTGGTTGTTGTGCAGGCTGCGAGTCTGGGTGCTGCTGGCCAGTTGGCGGATCAGCTCGGCGCCGTTGGCGCTGTCGACGCTGTCCAGGCGCTGGCTGAGCTTGCTGGCATCGGGGCTGTAGCCGGCCAGCAGGCCCTCGGGGCTGATGATGCTGACGCTGGTCTGGCCGGAATAGAGTTTGCGGCTGGCGTTCTGGCTGACCGCTTGCAGGCTGTTGAGGTTGATGTCCACCGACAGCGAGGCGATGACCTTGCCGTCCACCAGCAGCGGGAAGACGATGCTGGTCATCAACACCTTCTGGCCGTTGATGTCATAGAAGTAGGGTTCGATCACGCAGGGCTTGAGGGTACTGCGCGGGCAGGTGAACCAGGCATTGGCCGGCTGGCCGCTGGGGCCGGTGCGGGTGTTGCTCATGTCGCTTTCCGGCAGCGCCATGGCGGTCAGTTGGCCCGGGGTCGGCTGCGACCAGTACAGGGCGAAGCGGCCTTTCTCGTTGCTGCCCAGTTCGGTCTGGCCGTTGAACAGGCTGTCCTTGCCATCCAGGGCATTGCCCTCGAACACCAGGGACAGGCCCAGCAGGTCGGGGTTGGCCTGCAGTGCCGACTTGACCTGGCGGGTCAGGTCTTCGCGCAGGTCGAAGGCGTCGAGAAAGCGTTTCTCGGCCTGTTCACGCAGGAACAGCACCTGGCGCGAGAAGCCATGGCCGTACTGATAGGCGTCCATGAACTGCTGGCGAATCCCCAGGGCCTGGACTTCGCCCTGGGCTTCGATCCGGGCCTGGGCGGCTTCGTTGAGCATCTCCATGCTCGAGGCCTTGACCATCTCGGAGCTGTGCTCCATGCGATACAGCGAAAGCCCCACCAACAGCGACACGATGCCCAACAGGCAGAGTCCGGCCAGCAAGGTGATCTTCCATTGGATGGAGAGTTGTCTGAGCGACATGGAGACGTCCTTTATTCGATAAATATCTGAGACTTTGCACTGTAGCGGCCGTTGGCCGGGTTTCTTTAAACGGGCGTTCGAAATCCGTCACCCCTCATCTGTGTAGCCGCTGCCGAGCCCGCGAGGCTGCAACAAGGTCCGCAGGACCTTCAGCGCTCTTGCGACCCATGCGGCCCTGCGGGCCGTACGCAGCTTGCGGCAGCGGCTACACGAAGCCGGGTGTCGGTGGGCGCCGGGCCGCGGTTTTGACAAGCCGGGCCCACTGCTGCAAAGTGCGCGCCCTCTAATAACAAGCTCTTTCATCCCGATGTCGGCAGCGTGCTGCCCTCCGGTCGGTCACTGGCTTTTGCGCGGCTTTTGCCCGCAGTAATGAGGTAACGATGATTAACGCAGTAATTGCCGCGGTAGGCGTGATGCTGGTACTCAGCCTGTCCCGCGTGCATGTAGTGATCGCCCTGATCGTGGGCGCGCTGGTGGGAGGCCTCACCGGCGGCCTGGGGATCGAGGCCACGCTCAAGGCCTTCAACAGCGGCCTGGGCGGCGGGGCCACGGTGGCCCTGTCCTATGCCTTGCTCGGGGCCTTCGCCGTGGCCATCGCCAAGTCCGGCCTGGCCCATGCCCTGGCGGACAAGATCCTGCTGCTGGTGGATCGCCAGGATGCCAATGGCGGCGGCCAGGTCAAATGGTTGCTGATCGGCCTTTTGTGGGTGGTGGCCATCGCCTCGCAGAACATCCTGCCGATCCACATCGCCTTCATCCCGCTGCTGGTGCCGCCGCTGCTCTATGTGCTGACCAAGCTGCAACTGGACCGGCGCCTGATCGCCTGCGTCATCACCTTCGGCCTGATCACCCCCTACATGTTCCTGCCGGTGGGCTTCGGTAACATCTTCCTCAACGAGATCCTGTTGGCCAACGTCGCCCGCAGCGGTGTCGACATCAGTCAGGTCAACGTCACCCACGCCATGGGCATTCCCGCCCTGGGCATGGTCTGCGGCCTGTTGCTGGCGTTCGTCAGCTACCGCAAGAAGCGCGTCTACGACCTGGGCCGGATCGAGAAGGTCGAGCAGGTGGAGGTGCAGTACAACCCGCGGACCCTGATGGTGGCGGGCCTGGCCATTGTCGCCGCGTTCGTCATCCAGCTGCTGCTGGACTCGATGATTATCGGTGCCCTGTGCGGTTTCCTGATCTTCTCGATGTCGGGCATCGTGCGTTGGCGCGAGACCGACGAGCTGTTCACCGAAGGCATGAAGATGATGGCCATGATCGGCTTCATCATGATCGCCGCCTCGGGCTTCGCCGAGGTGATGAAGGCTACCGGTGAGGTCAACAGCCTGGTGCAAGCCTCGGCCAGCTGGATCGGCCACAGCAAGGGCGTGGGCGCGCTGCTGATGTTGCTGGTGGGCCTGTTGGTGACCATGGGCATCGGCTCGTCGTTCTCCACCGTGCCGATCCTGGCGGCGATCTTCGTGCCGCTGTGCGTGCAACTGGGTTTCAGCCCGGTGGCCATCGTCTGCATCGTCGGTACCGCCGGGGCCCTGGGCGACGCCGGCTCGCCGGCCTCGGACTCGACCCTGGGCCCGACCTCGGGCCTGAACATCGACGGCCAGCACCACCACATCTGGGACACCGTGGTCCCGACCTTCCTGCACTACAACCTGCCGCTGCTGGCCTTCGGCTGGGTCGCGGCCATGGTGCTCTGAGCAGCATTCCCGCCCGGGGAGCCGCGCCGGCTCCCCTTTGGCCTCAGGCCGTCCTACCGATCACTTGAGCAATGGCTTGCCCGGCGAGGGCGCGCTGCACAGGCGCACGCCCAGGGCGGCGAGTATCACGCCGCCCCACGCCAGCCAGGGCATCGGTTCGCCCAACAGCAGCCAGGCCACCAGGGCCGCGCCGGGCGGCACCAGGAAAAACACCGCCGACACCCTGGCGGCCTCGTTACGCCGTACCAGCAGCATCAGCAAGGCGATCGCCAGCAACGAATTGAAGAACGACAGGTAGCCCAGGGCGCCAACGAAGGCCCAGTTCCACTGGAGCGGCTGGGCGTTGAAGGTCAAGGCCAGGGGCGATACCAGCAGCATGCCCAACAGGTACTGGCTGAACAGCGAAAGAACGATGGGTTGCGGGGTCGAGGCCTTCTCCAGCAACACGCTGGCACTCAAGCCCAGCAGCGACAGCCAGGCCAGGCCCATGCCCAGCACGGTGAAGCGTTCAACGTCGGACTTGGCCAGGATCACCACCGCTGCCCCGAAAAATCCCAGCAACAGCCCCAGCCATTGGCGACCGGCTACTGGCGTGCGCAGCAGCAAGGGCGAGGCGACGCCGATCACCACCGGCTGCAGCGAGACGATCAGTGCCAGCAGGCCGGCGCTGATCCCGGCGTCGATGGCCAGGTAGGTCCCGGCGAAGTACACGCACTGCATGAGCACGCCACTGGCGATCATCGCCAGCAGGGGCCGGCCCCGGGGCAGGGGCGGGCGCTGCACCAGCACCACGGGCAATAGCACCAGCACCACGATTACATAGCGCAACCACAGGAACATCATCGGGCTGCTGTATTGCAGCCCGACCTTGACGATGGCGAAGCCGGACGACCAGAGCACGAGGAACAGCGCGCAGATCAGTCGATCCGGCCGATTGCCCAGGGTGGCAGGCAAGCCGCTCACACAATGCCTGCGTCGAGGCGTTCGTCAGGCTCGATTCCTGTCCGGTGGGCGATTGGCAATGCCTGCATCTACGGCTCCGTGATTGAGGGCTGGCGGGTAGCGAGGGCCTGGTCCTGGGACATCAAGGGCCCGGCGAACTGAACTGCAGGTTATGTAGCCACTGCGGTGGCGTCCAATATCGGCTGCATATGCTTGCAGACGATCGAGGTATGGGCAGGGTTGCCTAGGGCAGGGGGGATGGGACGCTGCTTACCAGGTTCAACAAGGGCAGGAAGTTACGCAGCGGGGCGCTGCTGGTGCCTGCCAGCCAGGCCGCGCTCAGTGGCGAAAACAGCGGGTTGTCGCGGATAGCCAGGAAGACGATGCCCTGGCGTAACTCGGCCCCGACGCTCTGCGGCACGAAGGTCAGCCCCACCCCGGCCCGAGTCAGGCCCAGGGCGGCCTGCAGGTTCTCGACGTGCTGCACCAGGTGCAGGTGTACGCCGAGCCGTTCCAGGGTGTTCTGGATCAGGTCGGTCAGGCTGGGCAGCGGGAAGCGCGGGTAGAGTACGGTTCGCTCCTGGTCCAGGTCCTGGATCGCGATGTCTTCGCGGCCTGCCAGGCGATGGCCCGTCGGTACGGCCACCACCAGCGGCTCCTGGAGCAACAGGCGTTGCTGAAATGCCGGGTCGTCCTCCAGGGCCGGGCGGGCCAGCCCCAGGTCGATATCACGCGCCAGCAGCGCCGGGCCAATCTGTGCCGCCAGCAGTTCCCTGAACTCCAGCTCCACGCCTGGATAGCATTGGCGGAACAGGCCGAGCAGCTCCGGCAGTTTGTTGTACATGACCGAACCGGCGAAACCGATGGAGAGTCGCCCACCATGGCCTTCGGCAAGTTCGCGGACCTCCCTGACACTGGACTGGACATCGTCGAGGATGCCCCGGACCTTGAGCAGGAATTGTCGGCCGGCCTCGGTCAGGCGTAAGGGGCGGCCCTGGCGCTCGAACAGGACGACTCCCAGGTCTTCTTCCAATTGCTTGATCTGTTGGCTGAGGGGCGGCTGCGCCATGTGCAACTTCGCCGCGGCCCGAGTGAAGCTCAGCTCTTCGGCCACGGCCTTGAAATAGCGCAGGTGGCGCAATTCCAGCCGTTGCTCCATGGGTTTGGCCGACGGTTCTGCGGCGGGGCGGGGCACGATGGTGTCGGGCATGAGCACAACATTCCTGGGCAGTGGTCGTTGTTGTTCTGCAACGCTGGCACGGTTTGGTGTTCCGTGAGCCATGCGTTTTCGAGCCAAGCATATCCAGCCCATCGCGCTCAGTGCGAGCCTGGCGTGGGAAATCGGTGTGCGTCTGGTGGCGTGAGCGCCGCCGGCTAGCGGCCGGCGGCACCCTGAAGGGATCGACGCGAGGGGCTCAAGCGCCGATGTCGCGCATCAATAGGCCGAAACGCAGGTCCACCTGGTCGGGGATCGGCAGGTAGACGGTATGGCCATCCCCCGGTGCGACTTCGATGGCCTGGCCCTGGATGTTCTGCAGTTCGTGCAGGTCGAAGTGGAAATTGCCCTTGGGGGTCATCAATTCCATGTGGTCGCCCAGGGCGAAGCGGTTCTTCACCTTCACTTCTGCCAAGCGGTCACGGCGCTCTCCGGTAAGCTCGCCGACGAACTGCTGGCGCTCCGAGACCGAGCTGCCGTTCTGGTAGTTCTGGTACTCGTCGTGCACATGGCGGCGCAGGAAACCCTCGGTATAGCCACGCTGGGCCAGGGACTCCAGATCGTTCATCAGGCTACGGTCGAATTCGCGCCCGGCGGCGGCATCATCGATGGCCCGGCGATAGACCTGGGTGGTACGTGCGCAATAGAAGTGGGATTTGGTGCGGCCCTCGATCTTCAGCGAATGCACGCCCATGCGGGTCAGGCGACCTACGTGCTGCACGGCCCGCAGGTCCTTGGCGTTCATGATGTAGGTGCCGTGTTCGTCTTCGAAGGCTGGCATCAGCTCATCCGGGCGGTTGGCTTCGCTGAGCAGGAAGACCTGCTCGGTGGGCGCCCCAAGGCCCAGGGTCGGCTCGGGTTCACAGGTCTGGACGATGTCTCCGAGATTGTCCTGGGTAGCCGGCTCGGCCTTGTATTTCCAGCGACAGGCATTGGTGCAGGTGCCCTGGTTGGCATCGCGCTTGTTCATGTAGCCCGAGAGCAGGCAGCGGCCGGAGTAGGCCATGCACAGCGCGCCATGGACGAAGACTTCCAGTTCCATGCCCGGCACTTGCTGGCGGATCTCCTCGATCTCTTCCAGCGACAGTTCCCGGGACAGGATGATCCGGCTCAGGCCCTGCTGCTGCCAGAACTCGACGCTGGCCCAATTCACCGTATTGGCCTGGACCGAGAGGTGGATGGGCATGGCCGGAAAGTGTCGGCGCACGAGCATGATCAGGCCGGGGTCGGACATGATCAGTGCATCGGGAGCCATTTCGATGACCGGAGCCAGGTCCTTGAGGAAGGTCTTGAGCTTGGCATTGTGCGGGGCGATGTTGACCACCACGTAGAAGCGCTTGCCCTGGGCCTGGGCCTCCTGGATGCCGAGCGCCAGGTTGGCGTGGTCGAATTCGTTGTTGCGTACCCGCAAGCTATAGCGCGGTTGCCCGGCGTATACCGCATCGGCGCCGTAGGCGAAGGCGTAGCGCATGTTCTTCAGGGTGCCGGCGGGAGCCAGGAGTTCGGGTTTGGCCAGGAGCGTCATGGGGCTGTCGATCGCAAAAGGTCGCGAGGGTAAGCCAGTGCCCGCTCGGGTTTATTGACCTGCGTCTATGCCTGGAGCAGAAAAAACCTTGGGTGCGACGGTCATCCGGCGCCGTCGGTTGGCTAGGCGTGCAACACCCTGGTGTCGAGCTGGCGGGACAGGGCCTGGGCGGCAGGCAGGGACATCAGCGGGCCGCTGATGGCTTCGCCGTCGCGTACCAGGTACCAGCAGGCGAGCAACCCCATGGCCCTCAGTGGGGCGGGGACGGCGCTGCCGACGACGGACATGATCTGGTGCTTGTGCATGGGAACCTCCTTTTGCATGGGGGTTACCTTACAAAGCGCCCAGTGCTACGAAAAATCACCCTGGTTGATAGTGGACATCGATTGGGCACAGGTGATGATCGGCAACAGGTCGCGTTCAGTCCACGACCTGGTCGAGCATATGCAGCACTTCCTGTTCGTTGAGCAGGCCCTTGCGCACCAGGTTTTGTGCCAGCAGCGAGAGGAACTTGGCGCTGCGATGGCCTTCCAGGTGCTTGAGTTCGGTCAGGGCGTCATAGACCCGGCTGGAAGTGCAGAGGCCGGCAACGCGGTGCGGATTTTGCGTAGGCATGGGGGGCGTCCTTGTTGTTATGGGCCTTGGATGATCGGACTGGATCGATCTTGCAGCCCGCAAATGACACAAACATGACAATCCCGTGTCGAGCTAGGCGGCCTTGGGATCGGCACACTATTGCCGGATTTAAACGCAAGTACTGTTCCAGTCACGACATCTTCCAGAATTATTCAGACATCTGGCTGATGGCAGAATGCAACAGGCCCCGCTTGTGGGGCGGGGCCTGTCGTTTGATCCTGCTGTCGCTTACCAGCGACCGGGGCCGTAGTAGTAATGCGGGTGGCCATAGTAGCCACGGGGTGGTCCGTAGTAGACCGGTGCCGGGCGGTAGTACACCGGTTGTTGCACATAGACCGGTGCCGGCTGGTAGTAGACCGGAGGGGGCGGCGGGGCGGCGTACACCGGCGCCGGTTGCACATACACCGGTGCCTGCTGTACGTAGACGGGGCGATCCTGGTTGGCGATCACCGAACCCACGACGGCAGCGCCGACAACAGCACCCAATGCAGCGGGGCCGACCCAGCCACCACCGTGGGCGGATGCCTGGCCTGCGACAGCGAGTGCACCCATGAGCAGGGCTATCTTGGGGATTTTGGAGATCATGGTTTTTCCTCGGTTCAACCCCTGCGTTTATGGTCTGCACCAGACCCAAGAACTGACGCGGGGATACTTCTAAGACAGCGGTTATCGCAAATTCTGCACAGTCGCTGAGTAAATGTTGTGTAAGGTCTGTACCGGTCTCTTTACCGTTATCCCTGGACGGTTCGAGGCCGTTGAACAAGCGCCGATATGATCAGGCACAAGCGGGGTGGCTGGCCAATCCCGTCTATCCGAAAGTGCCAAGCGAGGAGATGAAGATGCAAATGAACCCCAATAAAGACACCCAGTTGTGCATGTCGTTGTCCGGGCGTCCGGGGAACTTCGGCCTGCGCTTTCACAACCACTTGTATGAACAACTGGGGCTGAACTTCTACTACAAGGCCTTCAGCAGCCAGGACCTGCCGGGTGCGGTCCGTGGAATCCGTGCATTGGGCATTCGTGGTTGCGGCGTTTCCATGCCGTTCAAGGAGGATTG
Organism: Pseudomonas sessilinigenes; assembly: GCF_003850565.1. Lineage (NCBI taxonomy): Bacteria > Pseudomonadati > Pseudomonadota > Gammaproteobacteria > Pseudomonadales > Pseudomonadaceae > Pseudomonas > Pseudomonas sessilinigenes. The sequence goes on along the minus strand of NZ_CP027706.1, from coordinate 6,425,127 downwards.
CATCGCCCTGGTGGATGAGCTGGATGCATCGGCCCAGGCCATTGCCTCGATCAATACCATCGTCAACACCAATGGCCACTTGAAGGCCTACAACACCGACTACATTGCCGTGGCGCAGTTGCTGGCGGCCCATGCCGTGCCCAGGACGTGCAGTTTCGCCTTGCGTGGCAGTGGTGGCATGGCCAAGGCCGTGGCCAGTGCCTTGCGCGATGGGGGTTATGACAACGGTGTGATCGTTGCTCGCAACGAGGTGGCCGGGCGTGCCCTGGCCAGCTCCCTGGGCTATCGGTGGCAAGCCGAACTGGGGGCGCTGCGGCCGCAGATGCTGGTCAATGTCACGCCGATTGGCATGAGCGGCGGGCCCGAAGCCCAGCAGCTGGCCTTTGAGGCCGAGGCGATCGCCGCGGCGGACACGGTGTTCGATGTGGTGGCGATCCCGGCCGAGACGCCGTTGATCCTACAGGCCCGGGCCCAGGGCAAGCGGGTGATCACCGGGTTGGAAGTGATCGCCATCCAGGCGCTGGAGCAGTTCGTGTTGTATACCGGCGTGCGTCCCAGCCAGGAGCAGTTCCAGAAGGCCGTGGCCTACGCCCGGGCCTGATCCCCGGCACAACGGGTGCAGGCCACCGAAGGCCTGCGCCCTTGGCGCCGCCTTCGGTTTGTTGACGGTCTAGCCTTCGAGGCGAGCCAGGCGCTCCTCGAGGGCGGCGATCCGCGCCTCCAGTTCCTCGATGCGTTCCAGGGCGACTGCGCCACCGGTGCTGCGCTCCACCGGGCTGCCGCGGGCGGCGAGAATGGCTTCGATCTCCGCCGGGTCGCCCAGGGCGTGGGTGTAGCGATCTTCGCGCTGGCCGGACTGGCGCGGCAGATGCAGGGCCAGACCCCGGGCCACCAGGCGTTCGAGCTGATGCAGCACTTGCTCGGCATCTTCGAAGTCATGCATGCGCCCGCTGCGAGTCAGCAGTTCGTTCACGGTCTGCGGGCCCCGCAGGAACATCAGGCCGCACAGGATCAATTGCGCGGGCACCAGTTCCAGGGCCTTGTCCAGGCGCTGCTCCCAGCGGTCGGCGCGACTGCCCATCACCAGGCGGGTAAAGCCCTGGGCTTCCAGGGTCCGCAGGCTCTGGCCGACTTGTCCCTGGGTCAGGTTCATCACCGGCTCGCGGCTGGTCTTCTGGTTGCAGGCGATCACCAGGGCATTGAGGGTCAGGGGATAGGTTTCCGCACTGGTGGCCTGTTTTTCGATCAATGATCCCAGGATGCGGATTTCGGCATTGCCAAGGCGCAGTGCTTCGCTGGGAGTTTCGTGTTCGCTGCTCATGAGTACAGGTCCCTTGGTAACTGATGGAGAGAGGCGCGGCGACCCCAGCCTGTGGGGTTGGGGTGGGCTGGGCGGTCCATGGCCGTGGTGGCCGGTTGCGAGGGGCTCTGTTTTACCTGTAGAAGCGGCCCCTGGCCATCAGAACTTGGTTACACGGGGTGCTGGCGCCTCCAAGGGCGCGTGGTCGTGCCTTAAAAAAGCCGCGCCCCTGGCCGGGGGCGCGAGTGGGCGTCATGGCGTCGGCAGGGTTTGTGCCTTGGGCGCCCGGTCTTGTGCGCTGGTGTCTGTACTGTCCCGCTCCAGGCATTGGCGGGCAAAGCGGGCGAGATCGCGCAGGGCGGCCCTGGCCGAACGCAGGTAGAAGGCCTGCAACTGGAAGACATGCCAACGGCCTTCGTGGATCTGCAACTGACAAGGCACCGCCGATGCCCTGGCGCGTTCGGCCAGGCGAGTGGAATCGGACAGCAGCACCTCCTGGTCGCCGACCTGGATCAGCATCGGCGGCAGCCCGCGCAGGTCGGCTTCCAGGGGGCGGTGCAGCAGCGTCTGTGGCGTTGCGGCATAGGCCTGCAAGGCCTGCTCCAGCCAGTCGCGGCGGATCATCGGGTCCGTGGCCTGGCGGCTTTGCATGCTGGCGCCGGCCAGCGTCGGATCGGTCACCGGCGAGAGCAGCAGCAAGCCGGCGGCAATGCCCTCGCCGCGCTCCTTCAAGGCCAGGGCCAGTGCCAGGGCCAGGGCACCGCCGGCGGAGTCACCGGCAATCAGCAGCCGCTCTACCGGGTAGCCCTGGGCGCGGATGGCGTCGTAGCAGGCCAGGCAATCCTCCAGCGCCGCCGGGTAGGGATGTTCCGGAGCCAGCCGGTAATCCGGTGCCCATACCGCGCAGCCGCTTTCTTTGGCCAGTCGGCTGGTGATGCTGTAGTGGGTGTCGGGGCTGCCAAGGCAGAAGGCGCCGCCGTGCAGGTAGAGGATGACCCCCTTGGCGGCGCTGGCCTTGGGTTCGACGATCTGTAGTGCCATATGTCCCAGCCGGCTGCGATGACGGTTCACTCCCCAGCCTCCAGGCATCAGCCTGGACAGGCCGGCAACGATCTTGCGCTGGCTGGCCAGAAGCCGGGGCGGGCCGATCAAGGCCCTGAAGCTGGCCCGCAGGAAGAGTCGCAGGAAGGCCGCATTGCCTCGTTCCAGCCAATCCCCGGGGGCCGCTATTCGTTGCCCGTCGGTTGCTCGGTCGCCATCCAGGGGGCTGGAGAACTGGTAGGCCGCCAGCCCGGCATGGCGGGCCAGCCAGCGATAGCTCCAGGTGAAACCCGGCCAGTTGGTGCTGTTGTGGCCGTTCGGGTCTACGTACCAGCTCTGGCACCCGCTCCATACCGAGGTGGCCAAGCGCCGCTGGATTCGTTGTTGGAAGCGCTGGTGGGATTGTGGGTCCACCTCCAGGGTCCGGGCGGTATTGGCCAGGAGCGCACGGCGAGCCTTCATCACGTGGGATATCTGGCTTTCGAGCATGTAGATGATGGAGTTGTGCCCCAGGTTGGTGTTGGGGCCGTAGAGCATGAAGAAGTTGGGGAAGCCCGGCACGCTCAGTCCCAGGTAGGCGGCAGCACCTTGCTGCCAGGCCTGGTTGAGATCTTGCCCTAGGCGTCCGGTGATGCGCATGGGCGAGAGAAACTCGGTGGCGGCGAAGCCGGTGCCATAGATGATGGCGTCTACTTCGTGCCGTTGGCCGTCCAGGGTCTCGATGCCCTGTTCGGTGATTCGCTTGATGCCTTGGGTCAGCAGTTCGACATGGGGCTTGTCGAAGGTGGCCAGGTAGTCGTTGGACAGCAGGATGCGCTTGCAGCCGATGGGATAGTCCGGGGTCATCTGGCGTCGCAGTTCGGGGCTGGACACCGAGGCCTTCAGCAGTTTCTGGAAAGGTATGCCGACGGCCCAGCGGGTCAGGCCTTGCAGGCGGGTGAAGCCCAGGGCGCGGGATTCGAAATGCAGGTAGTGAGCCGCGCGTACCAGCTTCATCCACAGGGGATGGCGGGCAAAGCGTTGCAGTTCTTCTGGCCTGTAGGGGCGATCGGCCTTGGGCATGATGTAGGCCGGCGAGCGCTGGAAGACCTTGAGCGTCGCGACCTGATCGGCAATCTGTGGCACGAACTGGATGGCCGAGGCTCCGGTACCGATCACCGCGACCCGCTTGCCGGCCAGGGGATAGTGATGATCCCAGTGGGCGGAGTGGAACACATGACCGGTGAAGCTCTCCATGCCTGGCAGCCTGGGGAGGGCGGGGCGGCTCAGCTGGCCGGTGGCGCTGACCAGCAGCCGGCTCAGGTACGACTGGCCATTGTGGCAGCTGACTTTCCACAGGCACTGGCTGTCGTCGAATTCGGCATGGCTGACTTCGCTGTCGAACTGGATGTGAGGCAACAGGGCATAGTGTCGGGCGCAGTGTTGCAGGTAGTCGTGGATCTCGGCCTGGGGCGCGAACACCCTGGACCAGTTGGGGTTGGGCTCGAAGGAAAACGAATACAGGTGCGAAGGCACGTCGCAGGCTGCGCCGGGGTAGGTGTTCTCGCGCCAGACGCCCCCGACGTCCTGGCCTTTTTCCAGGATGAGAAAGCGGCTGACCCCAGCCTTGCGCAGGGCAATGCCCATGCCCAGGCCGCCGAAGCCCGTGCCGATGATGATGGCTTCAAGGGGGATGCTGGAGTCGTGCTCCGGGTTCTTGGCAGTGATGGGTGCAGGCATGACGACCTCGTTGTTCTTGTTGTGTGGTGCGGTACCGCGCCCCTGGATCGAGAGTGCGGCGCCGATGGGGGTCAAGCATGGAGGCAATCGCTCATGGACCCCATGCTGCAACGTGACAAGTGCTTTAGTATTTGGGCCAAATCGTCACCGGATGAGTCAGCCCATGAGCATTCAGTCGTTCACTCGCGGACCTTCCAGCGCTTTGCTGCTGGTGAACTTCGGTCGTGAGCGGGGCCTGCCCCTGGCACGCCTGCTGGCGGGTTCGAGGCTGTCCATGGCGCAACTGCAGGACCCCAACAGTCTGTTGTCGGCGGCCCAGGAGTTGCGGCTGGTGGGTAATCTGCTGGAGTTGCTGGGGGATCCACCAGGGCTGGGCCACGAAGTAGGGCTGCGCTATCACTTTTCCACCTATGGCTTGTTCGGCTACGGCCTGATCAGCAGTGCGACCCCGGCGGATGCGTTGAGCCTGGCCTTGCGTTTCCTGCCGTTGACCTATGCCTTCTCCAGTATTGGTTATCACCAGGAGCCGGGGGTGGGCGTGTTGACCTTCGGTGAGCCGGCAGTGGCCGATGTCGCGCTGCAAAGCTTTCTGCTGGAGCGGGACATGGCGGCCGCGGCCGTGTTGATGAAGGAGATTGTCGGCGAGGATTTCCGCTTGCTGCGGATCACCCGTTGCGGTGCGCCGCCTGTGCACGGGGGGGCTGGAGAGTCGCGGAAGATTTTCGGCGTGGGTCCCGAGTATCGGGCGCAGAGCAACAGCCTGGTATTCGACCGGCGCTGGTTGCACCGCTCCTTGCCCCAGGCCAATCCGGTGACGGTATCGATGTGCGAACAGATGTGCAGGCAGCTGCTGGAGCAGCGGCAAATGCACCCGGGGGTGGTGGCCCAGGTGCGCCAGCATCTGGATGCGCTACCAGCGGGGGCCGTTGCGGACCTGCCAGCCATGGCTCGCCTGAACCGCACCAGCGTACGGACCTTGAAACGACGCTTGCAGGAGCAGGGCAGCAGCTATCGTCAATTGCTGGCCGAGCATCGGCGTCGCCAGGCCCTGGAACTGCTGGGCAATCCTGGCCTGAGCCTGACCCAGGTGGCGCAAAGGCTCGGCTTCAGCGACCTGTCGAGTTTCTCCCAGAGCTTCAAGCGCTGGTTCGGCGTCGCTCCAAGCCAGTATCGCCAGGGGCCGGGCGGATAAACCCACCCGGGCAATGGCTGCGGCTATAATCCTCGCGCGCTGTATTCCCACCACCTCTGATCGAGATTGTCATGACTATTTCCCTGTACGCCGCTTCCGTTCCTGTCTTCAAGCAAATGCTCAAGGCCCTGAGCGATGTACTGCACAAGGCCGAGGCCCATGCGACGGCCAAGGGTATCGAGCCCAATGCGCTGTTGCAGGCGCGCCTGTACCCGGACATGTTCCCGTTGGTGCGCCAGGTGCAGATCGCCGTGGACTTCGCCAAGGGCGTTTCGGCGCGCCTGGCCGAGGTCGAGCTGCCCAAGTACGACGACAGCGAGACCAGCTTCGCTGACCTGCAGGCGCTGCTGGCCAAGGTCCTGGCCTTTATCGATGGCATCCAGCCGTCCCAGGTCGATGGCAAGGAAGGCATCGAGATCGTCACCCGTCCGGGCACGCCGAAAGAGAAGCGCTTCAGCGGCCAGTCCTACCTGCTGACTTATGGCCTGCCGCAGTTCTTCTTCCATGTCACCACTGCCTACGCGATCTTGCGTCACAACGGCGTAGAGGTCGGCAAGCGTGACTACATGGGGGCATTCTGAGGCGTTAGCGCCTTTTCTGGATGAATGAAAAAAGCCCGGCCAGGGTCGACCTGGCCGGGCTTTTTCGTGCTGCGGATCAGGCCGAGGCTTGTGCCTTGTCTTCCTGGGCCATGCAGGCTGCTGCGGTGAAAAGCACGTCGGTGGAGGAGTTCAGTGCGGTTTCTGCCGAGTCTTGCAGGACGCCGATGATGAAGCCCACGGCCACCACTTGCATGGCGATCTCGCTGGGGATACCGAACAGGCTGCAAGCCAGGGGGATCAGCAGCAGCGAACCGCCGGCGACCCCGGAAGCGCCACAGGCACAGATCGCGGCCACCACGCTCAGCAGCACGGCGGTGGGCAGGTCCACGGCGATGCCCAGGGTGTGCACGGCAGCCAGGGTCAGCACGGTGATGGTGATCGCCGCACCGGCCATGTTGATGGTGGCGCCCAGGGGAATGGATACCGAATAGGTATCCTCATGCAGGCCCAGGCGCTTGCTCAGCTCCAGATTGACCGGGATGTTGGCTGCCGAGCTGCGGGTGAAGAACGCGGTGATGCCGCTTTCGCGCAGGCAGGTCAGTACCAGCGGGAACGGGTTGCGGCGGATCTTCCAGTAGACGATCAGCGGGTTCATCACCAGGGCCACGAACAGCATGCAGCCGATCAGCACGGCCAGCAGGTGCAGGTAGCCGAGCAGCGCATCGAAGCCCGAAGTGGCCAGGGTCGAGGCCACCAGGCCGAAGATCCCCAGGGGCGCGAAGCGGATCACCACCCGCACGATCAGGGTGACGCCGTTGGACAGGTCCTCGAGCACGCTGCGGGTGGTTTCACCGGCATGGCGGATGGCCACGCCCATGCCGATGGCCCAGGCCAGGATGCCGATGAAGTTGGCGTTCATCAGGGCGCTGACCGGGTTGTCCACCACGCTCAGCAGCAGGCTTTGCAGCACTTCGCTGATGCCGCCCGGTGCGCTGATGGTCACGTCGTGGGTGGACAGCACCAGGGCAGAGGGGAACAGGGCGCTGGCGATCACGGCCACCACCGCGGCGGCGAAGGTGCCGAGCAGATAGAGGACCAGGATCGGGCGGATATGGGTTTCCTGGCCATGCTTGTGGTTGGCGATCGAGGCCATTACCAGCACGAATACCAGGATCGGTGCCACGGCCTTGAGCGCCGAGACGAACACTTTGCCGACGAAAGTGGTGGACTTGGCCACCTCAGGCGCCAGCAGTGCCAGGAGGATACCGGCAATCAGGCCGATGACGATCTGTGTCACCAGGCTCAGGCGCTTGAGGGATTGCAGGAAGGACGGTGGTGAAGCGTTCATAAACGGTATCTCTATTTTTTTAATGTGCAGTGCATGCAGCGACCCTGGGCCGGAAACTGACCCAAAGTGGAACCGCCACGCAAGGCCGCGGTCGGACAAGCAACAGGCAGGCAGGACGACCATCGAGTGTCGAGCCGCCTGTTTTGGGGGCAGGGGCGGACTTTATCACAGCAGGCCCGGCTTCCCGTGTGGATGTGACGATCTGCCACTTGCCGTGTCGATCAGTTGGATAACGCGGTTGCCTTGACCTGTATCCACTCTGTTAAGATTCGCCATCCCCATTTTTCCTATCCGGTCAGCGCGCCCTCCGGGCCGTCGCTGTCATCCGTCGTCGCTGGAGTTTTGCATGTTGTTTCCCATCCTGCTGTTATCGGCTGCGGGCTTTACCATCCTGACCACGGAATTCGTGATCGTTGGCCTGTTGCCAGCCATTGCCCGGGACTTGCAGGTCAGTGTGTCCCAGGCCGGCTTGCTGGTGACGCTGTTCGCCTTCACCGTCGCCGCCTTCGGTCCGTTCCTGACCGCTTACTGCGCGCGTTTTCCGCGCAAGCCGCTGTTCATCATCGTGCTGGTGCTGTTCGGGCTGTCCAATACCGTCGCCGCGCTGGCACCGAACATCTGGGTGATGGCCCTGGCACGGCTGGTGCCGGCCTTGGGCTTGCCGGTGTTCTGGGCCCTGGCGAGCGAAACCGCGGTGGATATCGTCGGGCCGGACGAGGCCGGGCGGGCTATTTCCAAGATCGGTTTCGGCATCGTCTGTGCCACGGTATTCGGAATTCCCGTGGGGACCCTGATCGCCGATCTCTTCGGCTGGCGCAGTGCATTCGCCATCCTGGCGCTGGTGGCCTTTGCCAAGGCGCTGCTGTTGTATCTCTATCTGCCGAAGACTTCGGTGCACAACGAACAGGCCAGCCTGGGCTCGCAGTTCGCTATCCTGCGCAGTCCGCTGATGCAGGGGCATGTGCTGCTGTCGATCCTGGTATTCAGCGGCATGTTCACGGCCTACACCTACCTGGCGGATATCCTTGAGCGCCTGGCCGGTTTCAACGGCACGCTGGTGGGTTGGTGCTTGATGGGCTTCGGTGCGGTAGGCCTGATCGGCAATTCCCTGGGGGGGCGTTTTGTCGATCGCCATCCGCTGATTGCCTCGATGGTGTTCTGTGCCCTCATGATGGGGGGCATGGTGGCCCTGGTACCGAGCATTCATTCGACCCTGGGGCTGGCAGCGGCCATGGGTATCTGGGGCATGACCCAGGCGGCGATGTTCCTGGTCAGTCATGTGCGGATGATGAAGGCAGCCCCACAAGCTCCGGCTTTCGCCGCGTCCTTGAACATCGCCGGAGCCAATATCGGGGTCGGCCTGGGGGCGATGGTCGGCGGCCGGGTAATCGATACCCTGGGCCTGGGGCACCTGGGGTTCGCGGCGGCAGGCTTCATCCTGCTGTCGATTGCCCTGGCGCTGGTGTTGATGAAGGTGAAGGCGCCACAGGCCTGCGCTTCCTGATCAGTGGCCGAGGGGCGTGAACAGTTCCCGTCGCGCGCCCTCGGTAATGGCAACGATCCCGGGGTGCTTGACCTTGCGCTCCACGGTAATGGCATAGAACGATTCGGCCACGGCGTCGGTCTGGCCTATCAACTGCACGCCGTATTGCTGCTGGACTTCATCGGCAATCACGCTGGGGGCAATGAAGATCCCGCTGCCGGATTGGCCGAAGGCCTGCATCAGGGCGCTGTCGTCGAATTCACCGATGATTCGTGGTTGTAGCTGCTGTTCGGCGAACCAGCGCAACAGGCGGCTGCGGACCACGGTTTCCTGGCCGGGGATCAGCAAGGGGGCGCCATGCAGTCCTTGAGGGAAGTTGGCGCCGTGCAGGCGCGCCAGTTCCTGGGTGGCAAAGAAGCTGATTCCGCATTCCCCCAGTTTCTGGCTGTAGCCCTTGATATCCAGGTGGGGCGGCATCGGGCTATCGGAAATCACCAGGTCCAGGCGCTGGATGGCCAGGTCGGCCAGCAGGCGTTCGAGCTTGTCTTCGCGGCACGTGAGGCGGATCGGCTCGCTGAGCTCCATGGTCGGAGCGACCAGTCGATAGACGATGGACTTGGGCACCACGTCCGCGACCCCGACCCGGAACGGGATCTGCTGCTCGTCGGGACGGGCGCGGAGCATGGCTTGCAGTTCGTTACCGAGCTGGAACATCTGTTCGGCGTAGGGCAGGGCCTGGCGCCCGGCTTCGCTCAGTTCCAGCTGGCGCCCTACGCGGCGGAACAGTTCGACGCCATAGGTTTGCTCCAGCAGGCTGATCTGTCCGCTGATGGTTTGCGGGGTCAGGTTCAGCTGCTCGCAGGCCCGTACGATGCTGCCGGTCTTGGCTACAACCCAGAAGTAGTGCAGTTGGCGGTAGTTGAGCATGACGATTAACTATTCGTAAAAACCGAAGTATAGCTGCAATAAATACGAATTTTCCTGAACTGTTGCGCTCCATAGAATGCCTCGCCATCGACAGGACTCTCATTGGTCCTGTGCGTTCTATCGAGGAAATCGGCATGTCATTCAAACCCCTGGGCTCAGCTATCGTGCTGGCCCTGTCTATGCTGACCCTGGCGGGCTGCGAGCAGGCAGAAAAGAGTGCCCAGCAGGTGCTGGACAAGGCGGCACAGTCAGCCAAGCAAGCGATCGACGAGACCCACAAGGCAGCAGAGCAAGCATTGAGCGATGCGGCTGGTAGTGGTGTCGGCAAGGACAAGAAAACCGATGACAGCGCCAAGCAGGCCGAGTCATCCCAGGAAATCTGATCTTTCATGCAACCGAGTCGGGATTGACCCATGGATTACCTTTTACAGCTCGCCGCCAGCCCCACTGCCTGGGTGGCCCTGGCTACCTTGGTGGTGATGGAGATCGTGCTTGGCATCGATAACCTGATCTTTATCTCCATCCTTACCAATAAGTTGCCGGAGCAGCATCGAGCCAAGGCGCGGCGCCTGGGGATCGGCATGGCCCTGTTCATGCGCCTGGCGCTGCTGAGCACCGTGGCCTTTATCGTCCAGCTCACTGAGCCGGTGATCGAGGTGCTGGGGCAGAGCTTCTCCTGGAAGGACATGATCCTGATTGCCGGTGGCTTGTTCCTGGTGTGGAAGGCCACCACGGAAATTCACCACAGCATGGATTCCAAGCCAGAGGAGGAAAAAGTCGCGACTCCTGGTGTGGCGATTGGCTTTGCCGCTGCCATCGGCCAGATCCTGCTGCTGGACATGGTGTTTTCCATCGACAGCATCATCACTGCGGTGGGGATGACCGAGCACTTGCCGATCATGATCATTGCCGTGGTGGCATCGGTGATCGTGATGTTGCTGGCTGCCGAGCCGCTGGCCAAGTTCATCAATGACAACCCGACCATCGTGATGTTGGCCCTGGGCTTCCTGATCATGATCGGCATGACACTGATTGCCGAAGGTTTCGGCGCCCATGTGCCCAAGGGCTATGTCTATGCGGCGATGGCCTTCTCGGCGGCTATCGAATGCTTGAACATGCTGGCTCGTCGGGCCCGGGAAAAGCGCCAGGCCGCACAGTCCGAGGCTTGATCGCAGGATTTAGCCCACGGCAGACCGCCTGTGCTCCCTGGAGCCAGGCGGTCGTTTCATGGGTGGGCACGTTCGGTCAGTGAGCGGTCGCGGGATTTCGGTGCTCTTTCTCTGCTGGGGTGATGCTTGCGGGCGACTGCCGGGGCGGGTGATGGCGGCGGACGATGCGCAGTACGCCCCAGAGCATGGCACCGGCAACTGCCAGCCAGCCCAGGATCAGCATCAGGATCGTCGTTGTCAGGCTCATGTGTGCCTCCTTCCATACCCCTTGGCGGGGCACGATTCTTACTAGAAGACAGTCTAGTAGTCTCTGTGTTTCAGGCTATTGACCAATAGTCGAGAGTCCTCGAACAGTTCGCTCTATGGTTTTCGATTAACTGTCGTCAAACGCTATACCCCCGTCCTCAAGCGCCCTATGATCAGGGCCCCAGCCGGAAGAGGACTGCCCGGCGCCTGATATAGAGAGCAATGATGGTGCGGGTATTTCCTGGATTTCGAGCGGCGCTGCTGGCCAGTGCCTGTGTGTTGGGCCTTGTCGGTTGTACAGGCAGCGTGCAGCCGCAGATTCAGCGCCTGCCGGAGCGAGTGGAGCTCAACAGTGTGCCGTTCTTCAGTGGCGAGATGTATCAGAGCGGGCCGGGGGCCCTGGCCGGGATGCTGTCGCAACAGGGGATCGTGATCACCCCGGGGCTGCTGGACAAACCCCTGCACTTGCCGGGTGCCGAGGCACAACTGCCACAGAACATGCAAAAACTGGCCAGGGAATACGGCATGGTGGTTTATCCCCTGGATGACAACCTGCCTGCGCTGCTGGCCCAGGTTGCGGCAGGGTATCCAGTGATGGTGCGGTTCACCGAGGGGTCGGCATTCTGGGCGCAACCGCGCTACGCCGTACTGGCCGGCTATAACCGAGACAAGCAGACGGTGCTGCTGCGCGGGGCGAAGAGTCGCCGCCAGTTGATGGAGTTCGGTGCGTTCGAATCGGCCTGGAAGGACGCTGGCAGCTTTGCAGTCCTGATCCAGGCGCCGAACCAGTTGCCAGCGGCGGTCGATCGCCAGCGTTGGCTGAAGGCCGCTGACGAATTGGCCCAGGCGGGCCAGGAGCAAGCGGCGGCCCGGGCCACCAAGGCCTTGGACGGTCACTGATCGGTTGAACGCGACAACGGCGCCCATGGGCGCCGTTGTGATCATGCGAGGGGAGCTCAGTGGGATGCCTGGGTGGCTCCGGCCTGGCGGTTCTTGAGGTTTTTCTCCGCTTTGTAGCGCAAGGCTACGTCCGGTACCGAGCCGCTCTTGCCGGTTTCCATCCAGTTGCGGATTCGGCCGGCATCGGCGAAGTGCGTGTACTTGCCGAAGGCATCGAGAATCACCAGGGCTACCGGGCGATTGCTCATGCTGGTGACCAGCACCAGGCAATGGCCAGCCTGGTTGGTGAACCCTGTCTTGGTGATCTTGATGTCCCATTTTTCCTTGTTGACCAGGTGGTCGGTATTACGAAAGCCCAGCGTGTAGTTGGGCTTGCGAAATGCCACGGTCTTTTCCTTGGTGGTGCTCAACTCGCTCAGCAGGGGGTACTTGCGCGCTGCCACCAGTAGCTTGCTCAGGTCCCGTGCGGTGGAAACGTTATGGATCGAAAGGCCGGTGGGCTCCACATAGCGAGTGTGAGTCATGCCCAGGGACTTGGCTTTGGCGTTCATCGCCGCAATGAACGCGGCATAGCCCCCTGGGTAGTGATGGGCGAGGCTGGCGGCTGCACGGTTTTCCGAGGACATCAGGGCAATCAGCAGCATTTCCCGGCGGCTCAGTTCGCTGTTGAGTTTGACTCGAGAGAACACGCCCTTCATTTCCGGGGTGTCGCTGATGTTCACGGAAATGTATTCGTTCATGGGCAGCTTGGCGTCCAGCACCACCATGGCGGTCATGAGCTTGGTGACCGAAGCGATGGGGACCACGACGTCAGGGTTGCTGGAATAGATGACCTTGTTGGTTTGCAGGTCGAGCAGCAGGGCGCTACCAGAGGCGATGTGCAGTTGTGACGTGTCTCTTGGGGCCGCGGTAGTTTCGGCGGCGTCGACGCTGTGCGTGAGTAGGGTGCCGGACACAGCAAACAACAAGCTGAGGATGGAGAGACGAATTTTCACGCCGGTGGACTCGATAGAATGGATATGCCGTTTTGCAACGGGCTTTTTTGGAAAAACGTTACATTCTATGAGTATGGCGGAAGAACTGTCGATTGCTCTTCAGCAGTCAGCCGAAAACCCTTAAAAACCAAGAAAAAAACCGATTTTCTCCTGAACGGTAGTGCATTGTCGGTCTGGATCGAATGGCAGGCGCCGGGCTAGAAGTCGCCAGCGATAAGGGGAGGTAAATACTGTGGTGTTACAGAATAAAGAAAGCCCGCCGATGGCGGGCTTTTGTGTGCGCAAGGACACTCAGCTGTGCAGCGACTCGGCTGCGTACAGGGTGTTTTCCAGTAGGCAGGCACGTGTCATGGGGCCTACGCCGCCGGGCACTGGAGTGATCCAGCCTGCGCGGGGCAGGGCGGTTTCATAAACCACGTCGCCCACCAGCTTGCCGTCTTCCTGGCGATTGATGCCGACATCGATGACGATGGCACCTTCCTTGATCCACTCACCCTTGACCAGGCCAGGCTTGCCGGCTGCTACAACCACCAGGTCGGCGCGGCCGACGTGACCGGCCAGGTCCTTGGTGAAACGGTGGGTCACGGTCACGGTGCAGCCGGCCAGCAACAGCTCCATGGCCATTGGGCGACCAACGATGTTGGAGGCGCCGACCACCACCGCATCCATGCCATACAGGTCGGCACCTGTGCTTTCCAGCAGGGTCATGATGCCCTTTGGCGTGCAGGGGCGAAGCAGTGGGATGCGTTGTGCCAGGCGGCCGACGTTATAAGGATGGAAACCATCCACGTCCTTGTCCGGGCGGATGCGCTCGAGCAACAGTGATGCGTCCAGGTGCTCGGGCAGTGGCAATTGTAGAAGGACGCCATCGATGTTCGGGTCATCGTTCAGGCGATCGATCAGGCCTGCCAGGTCTTCCTGGGTGGTGTCGGCGGGCAGGTCGTAGGCCTGGGAAAGAAAGCCGACCTCTTCGCAGTCTTTACGCTTGTGCGAGACATAAACCTGAGAGGCTGGATCGCTGCCGACCAGGATCACTGCGAGGCCGGGAGTGCGCAGGCCTTGCTGGCGACGCTCGGCGACACGCTTGGCGATCTGCTGGCGCAGGCTAGCGGCGATCGCTTTGCCGTCGATTAGTTGTGCAGTCATGACGCGTGATTAACCATCGAGAGGGAAAGAAAAAGAGAACACATTCTCGCATGCCGGGGCGTGAGGGCAAAGGCGCTTGCTCTGCAAATTGCCCTAACTCCTTTAATTAAATGAATTTTTTTTAAAAAAGAGTTGACGACCTAACGGCTCGTCTATAACATTCGTCGCACTTGTCGGGCACAGCCTAGCACTGGTTAAGAAGGTCGGGCGGAGTTGTTGATCAACTCGCAGCGACTGGAAGCAATTAGTTTGTAGTCGTTAGTTAGAGTACAGATTAATAAGGCGCCCGTAGCTCAGCTGGATAGAGCATCCGCCTTCTAAGCGGATGGTCGCAGGTTCGAGTCCTGCCGGGTGCGCCATTAGGCAGCTTTGGCACAAGTAACGCAATATGGTGGGCGTAGCTCAGTTGGTAGAGCACAGGATTGTGACTCCTGTTGTCGTGGGTTCGATCCCCATCGTCCACCCCATATTCGAAAAAGGCGCCAGATTAATAGTCTGGCGCCTTTGCTTTAAGAAGCTTGTTACGCGGACGTGGTGGAATTGGTAGACACACTGGATTTAGGTTCCAGCGCCGCAAGGTGTAAGAGTTCGAGTCTCTTCGTCCGCACCAATAAAGTAGCTAGTTAATAGCAGATGACGGCGCAGCACCTGAAAGGGTCTGCGCCGTTTTCGTTTCTGGGTGTTTGCATCGCGCGGTGCGCATGCTGGGTTGCCCAAGTGATGAAGCGGCTTTCCTCCGGTCGCTAGCTGCTCTGGTTTGATGGTGTTGTTACCCGGTGTATTCGAGAGGCTGGCTGGTTGCTTCTATATATAGAGGGGCTGGTGCAGGGACTGGGTTTGATCTGTAGTGTTTGCTCTTATGGTGGGGCTGAAGCCTTTGTCCCCGTCTTCATGTTGCTGGCCGCTTTTTACCCCTTTTCAGTAGGGTGACTTCTTGAGTTTGACCCACTAGAATGCATGCCCTTGATTCTGGGGTCGGAAAACGGCCGGCTAATCGTCTGTGCAACGAGGAATATCCATGCAAGTTTCTGTTGAAAATACTTCTGTTCTTGAGCGCCGCATGAGCATCACTGTGCCGGCTGAGCGCATCGAGAGCCAGGTCAACAAGCGTCTGCAGCAGACTGCCCAAAAGGCCAAGATTCCAGGCTTCCGTCCTGGCAAGGTTCCAATGAGCGTGATTCGTCAGCGTTATGAGGCTGACGCACGTCAAGAAGCAGTAGGTGATGTGATCCAGGCTTCCTTCTACGAGGCCGTTGTCGAGCAGAAGCTGAACCCGGCTGGCGCTCCTTCGGTTGAGCCTAAGGTGCTGGAAAAGGGCAAGGACCTGGAATACGTCGCCACTTTCGAAGTGTTCCCTGAGTTCACTGTTGCCGGTTTCGAAGGTATCGCTGTTGAGCGCCTGAGCGCGGACGTGGCTGATGCCGATCTGGACAACATGCTGGAAATCCTGCGCAAGCAGAACGTTCGTTTCGAAGCGGCCGACCGCGCTGCCCAGAAAGACGACCAGCTGAATATCGATTTTGTTGGCAAGATCGACGGCGAGGCGTTCGCTGGCGGCTCCGCCAAGGGGACTCAACTGGTTCTGGGTTCGGGTCGCATGATCCCGGGCTTCGAAGATGGTCTGGTGGGTGCCAAGGCTGGTGAAGAGCGTGTTCTGAACCTGACTTTCCCTGAGGACTACCAGAACCTGGACCTGGCCAACAAGGCCGCTGAGTTCACTGTTACCGTCAACAGCGTTTCCGAGCCGAAACTGCCTGAACTGACCGAAGAGTTCTTCGCGCAATTCGGTATCAAGGAAGCGGGTCTGGAAGGCTTCCGTGCCGAAGTTCGCAAGAACATGGAGCGCGAGCTGCGCCAGGCTATCAAGTCGAAAGTGAAGAATCAGGTTATGGACGGTCTGCTGGCCTCCAACCCGATCGAAGTACCGAAGGCGCTGCTGGAAAACGAAGTCAATCGTCTGCGCGTCCAGGCTGTTCAGCAGTTCGGTGGCAACATCAAGCCGGATCAGCTGCCAGCTGAGTTGTTCGAAGAGCAGGCCAAGCGCCGCGTAGTGCTGGGTCTGATCGTTGCCGAAGTGGTCAAGCAGTTCGAACTGAAGCCTGATGACGCTCGTGTTCGCGAACTGATCCAGGAAATGGCTTCGGCATACCAAGAGCCTGAGCAGGTCGTGTCCTGGTACTACAAGAACGAGCAGCAATTGAACGAAGTCCGTTCGGTTGTGCTGGAAGAACAAGTTGTGGATACTGTTCTGCAGAAAGCTAGCGTGACCGACAAATCGGTCTCCTACGAAGAAGCGGTCAAGCCGGTAGAAGCACCTCAAGCCGACTGATCTTTTCTCGTTCGAAGCAAACACCATAAGCCAGCCTTCGTGCTGGCTTATGCGTATTCAAGACATGACTATTTGGGAGTGACTGCAGGACATGTCCCGCAATTCTTATTATCAGCAGAGTTCTGACATCCAGGCCGCAGGCGGCCTGGTCCCGATGGTTATCGAGCAGTCCGCTCGCGGCGAGCGTGCCTACGATATCTACTCGCGCCTCCTCAAGGAGCGAGTGATCTTCCTGATCGGTCCGGTAGAAGACTACATGGCCAATCTGGTCGCGGCGCAGCTGCTCTTCCTTGAAGCGGAGAACCCGGACAAGGACATCCATCTCTACATCAACTCGCCGGGTGGTTCGGTGACCGCTGGGATGTCGATCTACGACACCATGCAGTTCATCAAGCCTGATGTTTCCACTATCTGCATTGGCCAGGCGTGCAGCATGGGTGCGTTCCTGCTTGCAGGCGGTGCGGCAGGCAAGCGCCACTGCTTGCCCAACTCGCGCATGATGATCCATCAACCGCTCGGCGGTTTCCAAGGCCAGGCGTCGGATATCGACATCCACGCCAAGGAAATCCTGCACATCCGCTCGCGCTTGAACTCGCTGCTGGCCCATCATACGGGTCAGAGCCTGGAAACCATCGAGCGTGACACCGAGCGCGACAACTTCATGAGCGCTGAGCGCGCAGCGGAGTACGGCCTGATCGACTCCGTTATCAGCAAGCGTCAAATGCCCGCCTAAGCAACTCAAATGTAGGCGGCTGGTTTGACCGGCCGCCTGCGGACTTGAAAAAGCCCGCAATTGCCTTCATCTTGTGTTGCAAGCCTATCGGATTTGGATCGATCGAATGACTGACACCCGCAACGGCGAGGACAACGGCAAACTGCTTTATTGCTCCTTCTGTGGCAAAAGCCAGCATGAAGTACGCAAATTGATTGCCGGCCCCTCGGTCTTTATCTGCGACGAGTGCGTCGACTTGTGCAATGACATCATCCGTGAGGAGGTGCAGGAAGCACAGGCCGAAAGCAGCGCGCATAAATTGCCTTCGCCTAAAGAAATCAGCGGCATCCTTGATCAGTATGTGATTGGTCAGGAGCGTGCAAAGAAGGTTCTGGCAGTAGCGGTTTACAACCACTACAAGCGTCTGAACCAGCGTGACAAAAAGAACGACGAAGTCGAACTTGGCAAGAGCAATATCTTGCTGATCGGCCCTACAGGCTCGGGCAAGACGCTATTGGCGGAAACCCTGGCACGCCTGTTGAACGTACCTTTCACTATCGCCGACGCCACCACCCTGACCGAAGCCGGTTACGTGGGTGAGGACGTCGAGAACATCATTCAAAAGCTGCTGCAGAAGTGCGACTACGATGTGGAAAAGGCCCAGATGGGTATTGTCTACATCGATGAAATCGACAAGATTTCCCGCAAGTCTGATAACCCTTCGATTACCCGGGATGTTTCTGGTGAAGGTGTTCAGCAAGCCCTGTTGAAGTTGATCGAAGGCACGGTCGCTTCCGTTCCGCCTCAAGGTGGTCGCAAGCATCCGCAGCAGGAATTCCTGCAGGTCGATACCCGTAATATCCTGTTCATTTGCGGTGGTGCATTCTCTGGCCTGGAGAAGGTTATCCAGAACCGCTCCACCCGCGGCGGCATTGGTTTCAATGCCGAAGTGCGTAGCAAGGAAGAGGGTAAGAAGGTCGGCGAATCACTGCGTGAAGTGGAGCCTGATGACCTGGTCAAGTTCGGCCTGATTCCTGAGTTCGTCGGCCGCCTACCGGTTCTGGCGACGCTGGATGAGCTGGATGAAGCAGCCTTGATCCAGATTCTCACCGAACCGAAGAACGCCTTGACCAAGCAGTATGGCAAGTTGTTCGAGATGGAAGGTGTCGATCTGGAGTTCCGCTCTGACGCCTTGAAGGCAGTAGCCAAGCGGGCCCTCGAGCGCAAGACAGGTGCTCGTGGCCTGCGTTCGATTCTCGAAGGTGTACTGCTCGACACTATGTACGAGATCCCCTCGCAATCCGAGGTGAGTAAAGTAGTGATCGACGAAAGCGTTATTGAAGGCAAGTCCCAGCCACTGTTCATCTATGAGAACAGTGAGCCGACGGCCAAGGCAGCGCCAGACGCTTAAGCGGCATGCTGTCGGATTGAAAGAAGGGGCCTTCGGGCCCCTTTGTTTTTAGCGTCTTTAAAGTGCTGTCTTTAGCTTGTTTTTTTTCCAGGCAGCCCCCATCTTGGTTTCAAGCTTACTTCCACCAGTTTTCGGCCGTAAGGCCGCCGTAGAGGCGAAATCATGAAGACAACCATCGAATTGCCTCTCCTGCCATTGCGTGATGTCGTGGTTTATCCGCACATGGTTATCCCGCTGTTCGTGGGGCGCGAGAAGTCGATCGAAGCCCTTGAGGCAGCGATGACGGGCGACAAGCAGATTCTCCTGCTGGCTCAGAGAAACCCTGCTGATGACGATCCCGGTGAGGATGCACTCTATCGCGTAGGTACCATTGCCACCGTCCTGCAATTGCTCAAGTTGCCTGATGGCACCGTGAAGGTGTTGGTTGAGGGCGAGCAACGTGGCGCTGTCGAGCGTTTCAGCGAAGTCGACGGTCATTGCCGCGCCGAAGTGACCCTGATTGATGAAGTGGATGCTCCCGACCGCGAGTCGGAAGTGTTCGTGCGCAGCCTGCTGTCGCAGTTCGAGCAATATGTACAGCTGGGCAAGAAAGTCCCTGCCGAGGTGTTGTCCTCTCTCAACAGCATCGATGAGCCAAGCCGCCTGGTGGACACCATGGCCGCGCATATGGCGCTGAAGATCGAGCAGAAGCAGGAAATTCTCGAGATCATCGATCTCTCCGCTCGTGTAGAGCATGTCCTGGCACTGCTGGATGCCGAGATCGACCTGCTGCAGGTGGAGAAACGCATTCGTGGCCGCGTCAAGAAGCAGATGGAACGCAGCCAGCGCGAGTACTACCTGAATGAGCAGATGAAGGCCATTCAGAAAGAGTTGGGCGATGGTGACGAAGGCCACAACGAAATCGAGGAGCTGAAAAAGCGCATCGATGCTGCTGGCCTGCCAAAGGATGCCATGGCCAAGGCCCAGGCTGAGCTGAACAAGCTCAAGCAAATGTCGCCGATGTCTGCCGAGGCGACAGTGGTTCGTTCCTATATCGATTGGCTGGTTCAGGTGCCGTGGAAGGCCCAGAGCAAGGTACGCCTCGATCTGGCGCGTGCCGAAGATATCCTCGATGCCGACCACTATGGCCTTGAAGAGGTCAAGGAACGGATTCTCGAGTATCTCGCGGTCCAAAAACGTGTGAAGAAGATTCGCGGCCCGGTGTTGTGCCTGGTCGGTCCTCCTGGGGTCGGCAAGACTTCCCTGGCGGAATCGATCGCCAATGCCACCAATCGTAAGTTCGTGCGCATGGCCCTGGGTGGTGTGCGGGACGAAGCGGAGATTCGTGGCCATCGTCGAACCTATATCGGTTCGATGCCGGGAAGATTGATTCAAAAAATGACCAAGGTTGGGGTACGCAACCCGCTGTTCCTGCTCGATGAAATCGACAAGATGGGCAGCGATATGCGTGGCGATCCAGCCTCGGCCCTGCTTGAGGTCCTGGACCCCGAGCAGAACCACAACTTCAACGATCACTATCTGGAGGTCGACTACGACCTGTCCGATGTGATGTTCCTCTGCACCTCCAACTCGATGAATATTCCGCCAGCCCTGCTGGACCGGATGGAGGTGATTCGTCTGCCGGGTTACACCGAGGACGAGAAGATCAATATCGCGATCAAGTACCTTTCGCCCAAGCAGATCCAGGCAAATGGCTTGAAGAAGGGCGAGTTGGAGTTCGATTCTGACGCGATTCGCGACATCATCCGCTACTACACCCGTGAAGCCGGTGTACGGGGCCTGGAGCGCCAGATCGCCAAGGTCTGCCGCAAGGCGGTGAAAGAGCATGCGATGGAGAAACGCTTCTCGGTGAAGGTCACCTCCGACCTGCTGGAGCACTTCCTGGGCGTGCGCAAGTTCCGTTATGGATTGGCCGAGCAGCAAGACCAGATCGGCCAGGTCACCGGTTTGGCCTGGACCCAGGTCGGTGGTGAGTTGCTGACCATCGAGGCCGCAGTAGTGCCTGGCAAGGGTCAACTGATCAAGACCGGCTCCTTGGGCGATGTCATGGTCGAGTCGATCACCGCCGCACAGACTGTAGTGCGTAGCCGTGCCAAGAGCCTGGGGATTCCCCTGGACTTCCACGAGAAGCGCGATACCCATATCCACATGCCGGAAGGGGCTACCCCGAAAGACGGCCCAAGCGCGGGCGTAGGCATGTGCACTGCACTGGTATCGGCCTTGACCGGTATTCCAGTGCGGGCCGATGTGGCAATGACCGGCGAGATCACACTGCGTGGTCAGGTATTGGCCATCGGTGGTTTGAAAGAGAAACTACTGGCGGCGCATCGGGGTGGAATCAAGACCGTGATCATTCCTGAAGAGAATGTTCGCGATTTGAAAGAAATTCCTGACAATATCAAGCAGGATCTTCAGATCAAACCCGTTAAATGGATTGACGAAGTCCTGCAAATTGCGCTGCAATACGCGCCGGAGCCCTTGCCGGATGTGGCTCCCGAGATAGTTGCAAAGGACGAAAAACGCGAGTCTGACTCTAAGGAAAGAATTAGCACGCATTAATACGCATTAGCCTGGGGGGCTTCCTTGACAGCTTTTTAGAGCCCTTGTTATAAAGCGGCTCTTAAGTGCCTGTAGGCCATTCAGCACTCGTTTTTGCTTTCACCAAAAAACTTAGAATCATACTCATAGATATATAAGGGGACTTAGAGTGAACAAGTCGGAACTGATTGATGCTATCGCTGCATCTGCTGATCTCCCGAAAGCTGCTGCTGGCCGTGCGCTGGATGCAGTAATCGAATCCGTTACTGGCGCTCTGAAGGCCGGTGACTCTGTTGTTCTGGTTGGTTTTGGCACTTTCTCCGTAACTGATCGTCCAGCTCGTGTCGGCCGCAACCCACAGACCGGCAAGACTCTGGAAATCGCTGCTGCTAAAAAGCCAGGTTTCAAAGCTGGTAAAGCACTGAAAGAAGCCGTTAACTAAGTTTCTTCAAGGGTCTTTGCCCATCCGGGTCGGGTCATGCCTGATCTGGCAGCGGGGCGCCAGTTGACCGGTACATAACCGGTTCACGCCGAGGGTCGCAGGTTCAGCTCTTGTCCGCTCCGCCAGTTACGAGAAGGCGCATCCTCGGATGCGCCTTTCTTCTATCCGGACTCTACCCACGCTCCACGGTTGCTCAAAACAGAAGTACAGCCGTTTCTGGGGGACGCATGCTGCAGAATATCAGGGACAATTCACAAGGCTGGATTGCCAAAACCATCATCGGGGTCATCGTCGCACTGTTGGCGTTGACCGGTTTCGATGCCATTTTCAAGGCCACTACCCATAACCAGGATGCGGCCAAGGTCAACGGTGAGGAGATCACTCAGAACGAGTTGAGCCAAGCCGTCGACATGCAACGTCGTCAGCTGATGCAACAGTTGGGCAAGGACTTCGACGCCTCTCTGCTCGATGAGAAGATGCTGCGTGAAGCTGCCCTGAAGGGGCTGATCGATCGCAAGCTGTTGTTGCAAGGTGCCCAGGACTCCAAGTTCGCCTTCTCTGAAGGGGCATTGGATCAGGTGATCCTGCAGACGCCGGAATTCCAGGTCGAGGGCAAGTTCAGCCCTGATCGTTTCGATCAGGTTATCCGCCAGCTGGGTTACACCCGCTTACAGTTCCGCCAGATGCTCAGCCAGGAAATGCTGATCGGTCAGGTGCGCGCTGGACTGGCAGGCAGTGGCTTCGTCACGGATGCCCAGGTGCTGGCATTCGCCCGCCTGGAGAAGCAGACCCGTGACTTCGCTTCCCTGACCGTCAAGGCCGACCCGGCCGCGATCAAGCTGACCGATGACGAGGTCAAGGCCTACTACGACCAGCACGCGAAGGAGTTCATGACGCCTGACCAGGTCGTGATCGACTACATCGAGCTGAAGAAGGCCGCTTTCTTCGACCAGGTCAGCGTCAAGGACGAGGACCTGCAAGCGCTGTATCAGAAGGAAGTCGCCAACCTGTCCGAGCAGCGTCGTGCCGCGCACATCCTGATCGAAGTCAACGACAAGATGAACGAGGCCCAGGCCAAGGCCAAGATCGAAGAGATCCAGGCGCGCCTGGCCAAGGGTGAAAGCTTCGAGGCGCTGGCCAAGGAGTTTTCCCAGGATCCAGGTTCGGCCAACAATGGCGGTGACCTGGGCTTCGCTGGCCCTGGCGTCTACGACCCGGCCTTCGAGAAGGCCCTGTATGCGCTGGACAAGGACCAGGTTTCCGCTCCGGTGCGTACCGACTTCGGTTATCACCTGATCAAGCTGCTGGGCGTCGAAGCACCACAAGTGCCGAGCTTCGCCAGCCTCAAGGACAAGCTGACCCGTGAGCTGAAGGCCCAGCAGGTCGAGCAGCGTTTCGTCGATGCGACCAAGCAACTGGAAGACTCGTCGTTCGAAGCGTCCGATCTGGCCCAGCCAGCCCAGGACCTGAAGCTCACCATACATACCTCCGCGCCGTTCGGTCGCGAGGGTGGTGACGGTATTGCCGCCAATCGTGCCGTAGTACAGGCCGCCTTCAGCACCGAAGTCCTGGATGAAGGTGCCAACAGCACCGCCATCGAGCTGGACCCGGAGACTGTCGTGGTGTTGCGCGCCAAGGAGCATCGCAAGCCTGAGCAACTGCCTCTGGAAAGCGTCGCCACGGCCATCCGTACGCAATTGGCCAAGGAGCACGCCAGTGCTGCTGCCAAGACCAAGGCTGAAGAGCTGATCGCCAGCCTGCGTGATGGCAAGGTCGCGTTGAACAAGCCGGTGGATGGCCAGGACTGGAAGGTCGCCAAGGCCGTGACCCGTGGCCAGGAAGGTATCGACCCGACTGTGCTGCAGGCCCTGTTCCGCATGAGCAAGCCTGAATCCAAGGACAAGCCGAGCTTCACCAGCGTGACCTTGCCTAATGGCAACCTGCTGGTCCTGCAACTCGATGCAGTCAACGAAGCCGTGGCGCCGACCGACGAAGAGAAGGCCCAATACCGCCGCTTCCTGGCCTCGCGCGTAGGCCAGCAAGACTTTGCGGCCTATCGCAAGCAGTTGGAAAACCAGGCGGATATCAAGCGTTACTGATGCCTGTTCCCCTGTGTTGAAAAGACCCCGGCCTAAAAGCCGGGGTCTTTTTTTTGCGGGGATGATCTCTATCCATGAGCGGTTAGCGGTAAGCCGCAAACCCTTGTCGCTTGGCGCTAATCGCTACCAGCAGGGCCATCAGCAACAGGCCGCCGATCACCCAGGGAAAGCTGGTCACCCCCGGTCCCTGGAGCAGCATTGCGCCGCCCAGGCCGCCCCCGGCGATCGCCAGGTTCCACAAGGTCACCAGCATCGATTGCGCGGCGTCGGCATGTTCACCAGCAGATTTGGCCAGCGCGGTCTGCAACAGGGTGGGAATACCTCCGAACGAAAGCCCCCAGATCACCGTCGCGGCATAGATCGTCGTTGGTCCCTGGGGCAGCAGCCCCAGTAGCAGGGTCGAGGCGATGAACAGCAGGCAACTGACCAGCACCAGTGCCCTTAGCCAGCGATCGATCAGCAAGCCGATCGCCCAGATACTCAGCAGGGCGGCCAGGCCGAACACCAGCAGCACACGTTCGATCTGTCCGCCAAGACCGGCGGGTTCAAGAAAGGGCGCAATGTAGGTGTAGAGAATGTTGTGGCCCAACACATAGGTGAAGGTCACGAACAACACCGGCCTGACGCCCGGCAATGCCAGGACCCGGCGCAGGGGAAGGCGTTTCTGGGGGCGTAGCCCCGGGAAGTCCGGCACCTGCCGGAGTACCCAGAGGACCAACCCCAGGGTCAGTAGCGTCATGATGGCGAAACTCATACGCCAACCCACCATGTTGCCGAGCAAGGTCCCCGCAGGAATACCGATGGACAACGCGACAGGCGCACCGAGCATGGCCATGGCGATCGCCCGTCCCTGCAAGTGAGGCGCCACCATGCGACTGGCGTAGCCGGCGAGCAGGGCCCAGAGCAAACCGGCGAAGACCCCAGCGCAGAAGCGGGCGACCAGGGTCAGGCTGTAGTCGCTGGAAAGAGCGGTGATGCTGTTGACGATGGCGAACCCGCCAATGGCGATCAGCAACAGGGGGCGCCGTCGCCAACTTTGAGTCAGGGTCACCAGGGGAATTGCCGCCAGCAGCGAACCCAGGGCATACAGGGTGACCAGTTGCCCGATCAGGGGCGGCGAGACCTCAAGGCCCTGGCTCATTTGTGGCAGTAATCCGGCCGGCATGGCTTCGGTCAACAGGGTGATGAAGCCTGCACTCGCCAGGGCCAGAAGGCCGCCGACGGGAAGGCGTTCAGAGGTTTCAGTGACAGGGGGCAGCAGCTCGCAGGCATCGACTGGGCGATTCATGGAAGGCTCCATGGTGGAAAGGGAGATACAGGGTAGGGCGCTGCCCATGAGGGAAAAATAGGCTAAGGTTCCGAACTTATCGGACATCCAGGTCCTTAATTCCGGAGTCGACAATGGATTGGTTGGGCAGTATCCCGGTGTTCATGCAGGTGGCGGAGACTCGCAGCTTCACCGAGGCCGGGCGCCTCCTGGGGGTGTCGTCCTCGGCCGTGGGCAAAAGTATTGCGCGCTTGGAGGAGCGGCTGGAAACCCGCCTCTTTCATCGCACCACCCGCAGTATCAGCCTTACCGCCGAAGGGGCGGGGCTCCTTGAGCGTTGCCGCCGGATTGCCGCCGAGGTCGAGCTGGCGCAATTCCAGTTATGCGATTCGGCCAGTGCCCCCGTGGGCAAACTGCGGATCAGCGCGCCCCAGGCCCATAGCCTGTTGATGCCGGTGCTGGCGGAGTTCATGTTGCGCTACCCGCAGATCGAGCTGGATGTCGACCTGTCCGACCGCATGGTGGACGTAGTGGAAGAGGGCTTCGATCTGGTGGTACGCACCGGCAACCCCAAGGATTCACGCTTGTTGGCCCGGCAGGTGGGACGTTTTCGCATGGTGCTGGTGGGCAGCCCCGGCTACTTCCAGGCCCGCGGGTTGCCCCAGTCGCCCCAGGAGCTGCATGAGCACGCCTGCCTGCGGCACATCTTCCATCACACCGGTAAGCTTGAGGCCTGGCCATTCAAGCCTCGGCTCCACCAGCCTGAACCGCTGTTGCCGACTCGCTTGACCAGCAGCTCCACCGAAGCACTGGAGCAAGCAGCCCGCAGCGGCCTGGGCATTGCCTGCTTGCCGGACTTCATGGTGCGTTCCGCCATCGAGCGCCAAGAGCTGCAGGTGGTACTCGACGAATACCTGGAATTCAACGGCACCTTCTGGTTGCTGTGGCCGTCGAGCCGGCATGCCGCTGCGAAGCTGCGAGTGCTGATCGAACATTTGAGCGAACGACTTTTTCCGGTAAATAGTGGTCAGTAACCTTGCGTGAGATCAACGCCATCAATTAGCCGAACTGCGCGATGCTGATCTGTAGCACAATACGCGCCGAAGCGTTTTCCTCAGGATTCTCGATGTTTAGATCATTTCACCTGCGCTCGGCCGCCGGGGTATTGCTGTTGTCCGCGGTCGCCGGTTGTTCATCGCACAAGACGGCCATCTACGAGCATGAAAGCTTCGACGATTCGGGTACGTTCTCGCGCAACTATGCGGTCAGCGAGACGGCATCCTGTGAAGCTGCGCGGCGCGCACTGCTGAGCCAGGGCTACATCATCACCAGCAATGATCCGAAGCTGGTCAGTGGTCACAAGAGCTTCCAGCAGACCGGCGAGACCCACCTGGAAATCAGCTTCAACATTGTCTGCGCCAAGGACGGGACCGGCGGTCGTCGCTCGACGGTGTTCGCCAACGCCCTGCAGGACCGCTATGCCCTGAAGAAGCTGAACAACTCGGCGAGTCTCGGGGTCGGGGTCCTGGGGTCGGTATCGATGCCGATCGGCTCCACCGACGATTCGATGGTCAAGGTGGCCAGCGAGACGGTGTCGTCCGCCAAGTTCTATGAGCGCTACTTTGCCCTGTTGGAGTTGTTCCTGCCTGAGGAAACCAAGGCTGCCACCCATGTCGAGGACAAGCCCAAGGCCGATCTCGGGGTCCCTGAGAACAAGCCGGACAGCCAGGCCCAGCCCCCGGCCAAGGCAGAGCCCCAGCCTGCACCTGCTCCGCTGGCAGTGCCTTTGCCGGCCCCAAGTACCCCGGTGACCCCGGTTGCCGAGCCTGAGCCGAGCATGTCGCAGCCCGTGGTGCCCCCGGTGCAGGCGGCTCCGATAGTTCCGGTTCCAGCAAGCGAGCCAACGCCGGCAAGCGATGTGCTCGCTCCAGCGCCCGTCATTACCCCCCCTCCCGCCAGTACGCTGCCACCGCCCTCCGAGCCGATCCAGGCATTGCCGCGCTGAGGCGCCACGTCGATGGCGGTCCACCGCCATCGCAGCTTCCGGTCGCCCGGGCCTGGCTTTTCCAACAGATACGTCCTTTGTCGACAGCGTCGCCGCTTGCCGCTCAAGCGGGCGATGGCGGCTGCCCGCTAAATTTTTCATGGGTCGTTACGTTTCAATGACAGAAATCTTGACCTAGGGGGTAGTATTTTTCCTGTCATCCCGGCAACTTATGCTGACCCTGGCGGCTAACGAGCGCAGGTCCATTCAATCAACGGAAAAGGAGTCTCCATGGACGATTACCAAGAAGAGCTGCTGGAGTATCAAGCTTTCGAGCTGGATCCTCTGGAACCCGCAGACGATGCCACCGAGCTGTAAGGCCGGTGGCTTTTTTTTAGCCGAACTGCCGGTGGCTGCGACGAAACTCCCCGGGAGTCTGGTTGCTCCAGCGCTTGAAGGCCCGCTGGAATGCCTCGGCCGAGGCAAAGCCCAACAGATAGGCAATCTCGCCGAACGCCAGTTCGGTATCGCGTATGTAAGTCATGGCCAGGTCGCGCCGGGTGTCATTGAGAATCGCCCGGAACTGCGTGCCTTCTTCCGCCAGTTTGCGGCGTAAGGTCCAGGTCGGCAGTTTCAAGTGTGCGGCCACTTCCTCCAGGTCCGGTTCCCGGCCACCACTGAGCAACGGTCCCAGCAACTGAGTGATGCGCTCGCGCAGGCTGCGAGTTCGAGTCAGTTGTTCCAGTTCCCTTTCGCACAATTGCAGCAGATGGCGCCAAGTGCTCGGGCAGTGCTCGGGGTTGCGCAGGACCAGGCTGGCCCGGTCCAGGCGCAGCTGGTTGCATTCGGCGCCAAAGTGCACCGCAGTAGGGCCGAGCAGGGCATAGTCCTGGTGGTAGTCGGGCTGCTCGAACTCGATGTCGATCCTTTGCGCATGCACCGTTTGCCCGGCCAGGCTGGACAACTGTTGCAGCCAGCCGGACATGATCGAATCCACCACGAAACGGTTATAGGCGTTGTACGGGCTGATGGAGTAGAAACGCAGCCAGGCTCCGTCGGCATCCTCGCAGAAACTCGATTGGCCGCGATAGTTGGACCCGTACAGGGCTTCGAAGCGGGTCAGGCAACGCGCCGCTTCGCGTACGGTCGGGGCCTGGGCGGCGGTGACACCGGCCAGACCGGCCTGGCTCAGGCGGCTCAGGCGCCCCATGCGCAGGCCCAGGGCCGGATCGCCGGTGAGCTGGATCGCTCCGTGGCCCAGGCGCATGTAGCGGGGGATCGACAAGCGCGCCCCGGCTTCGGCCAGCCGCGCATTGTCCAGGCCGTATTGCTCCAGCAGAGGCACCGGGTCCAGGTCGTGGCTGCGAATGGCATCGGCCAGGCTGTGGACAAACCCCACCGACAGGTCGCCCAGGCGCATCGGCGTGTTTCGCATGGCGCTACAACCACAGGTTCAGCAGGCGGGCACCGCGGCTGCCGTCGTCGGCAAAGATCTGGCCCGCGTTGCTGAGAAAGCTCTGGCCACTGGTCCCCAGGTCCCAGAACTGGCCGCGCATGAACACGCTTGCACCATGGCCGGCCAGGCTCTGTGGCGCCCGGCTGGTGAGGGTCAGATGATGCCAGGCAGCACCTTCGTTGGTCCCCGGCGCCATGGCTCCCAGCGCTGCACTATTGTCGCTGCGCCAAGGCTGTTCCCAGCGGCCCTTGCCCATGATGAAGGCCGGCACCGCTATCAGCTGTGCCTGTTGTTCGTCGAGCTTGCGGTAGTTGTCGGGGTACCAGCTGTCACTGCCGATCAGCACCCCGAGGCGCCCGGCAGGCGTATCGAAAGTTTCTATCGACTCACGCACATCGCCGTGGATATAACCGCTTTCGGAGGCCGTGGGATGGATCTGGCGTTGCGGCTGGCCAATGGGCAGGCCGTCGCTGCCGAACACCAGGGTGCTGTTGTACAGGGCACCGCTGCCGATCTGCAGGCTGCCCTGGTTGACGCTGGGATCGGGCAAGACAATCGAGCCGGCCACCAGGGTGACCTGGAACTCCTTGGCCAGGCCACCGAACAACAGCTGGTAGTCCTTGGCCATTTTCTTCGCCTTCATGCGCAGGTGCGCATCGTCGACGCGACTATCGCCCTTGGCACCAATCAAGGCCTTGAGAAACGGCAGCGGGTTGCTCACCGCCAGCCAGTTCATGGCTTCCTTCAAGGTGGTGGCCTGGTACAACTCGTTCTTCTCGCCACTGACCATCAGCCAGGTGCCGATATGTTCCGGCAGCACCACCACGGTCTTGGCATTGACCAGGCCACGCTCGCGGGCCTGTTGCAGGTAAGCCGCGAGCTTGCGGTGCAGGCGTTCGATGTCCTGGTAGTCGGTGGGAAACAGCTCCGGCTGGATCGCCAGCAGGTTGCCGCGTTCGCTGGGTACGCCCTGGTCCACCGCCAGCTCGATACGCAGGTCCGACAGGTAATGGGCTCCCGGGCGATCGCGGGTCCACACGCCGTAGCTGGTGAGGCCCGCGATCAGCGCCAGGGCGAAGGTGATGTAGAGAAGTTTGCGCATGGGAAAACAGTTGGCAACCGTGTGCAGGATTCGTCGACTAGGGTAGGGCGGCAGCCGGCGCTTGCCAAGGGCTGCTGTACGTTTGGATCAATAACTTGTCAGTTACGGTCATTGAGCCTACAGCCGGTGTGCTTTTAGTCTGTGCCGCACTACCGACGGAAGCCGCAGAGCTTTCGCACCTACCGTGATAGCCCGATCTGGAGTGACGCCATGGCTGCTGCCCCGTACCCGCATTTGCTGGCCCCCCTCGACCTGGGGTTCACCACCCTGCGCAACCGGACCCTGATGGGCTCCATGCACACTGGCCTGGAAGAAAAGCCGGGCGGCTTCGAGCGCATGGCGGCGTATTTTGCCGAGCGTGCCCGTGGCGGCGTGGGTCTGATGGTCACCGGCGGCATCGGCCCCAACGATGAGGGTGGGGTGTATTCCGGGGCCGCCAAGCTGACCACCGAGGAAGAGGCGCAGAAGCACCTGATCGTCACCCGTGCGGTGCACGAGGCCGGCGGCAAGATCTGCATGCAGATCCTGCACGCCGGGCGCTATGCCTACAGCCCCAAGCAGGTCGCGCCCAGCGCCATCCAGGCGCCGATCAACCCGTTCAAGCCCAAGGAGCTGGACGAGGAAGGCATCGAGAAGCAGATCCGCGACTTCGTCACCTGCTCGACCCTGGCCCAGAAGGCCGAGTACGACGGGGTCGAGATCATGGGGTCCGAGGGTTACTTCATCAACCAGTTCCTCGCCGCCCATACCAACCACCGTACCGACCGCTGGGGCGGCAGCTATGAGAACCGCATGCGCCTGCCGCTGGAGATCGTGCGTCGGGTGCGCGAAGCGGTAGGGCCGAACTTCATCATCATCTTCCGCCTGTCGATGCTCGACCTGGTGGAAGGCGGCAGCACCTGGGAAGAGATCGTGCAGTTGGCCCAGGCCATCGAGAAGGCCGGCGCCACCATCATCAACACCGGTATCGGCTGGCACGAAGCGCGCATCCCGACCATCGCCACCAAGGTGCCGCGCGCTGCGTTCAGCAAGGTCACGGCCAAGCTGCGGGGTTCGGTGGGCATCCCGTTGATCACCACCAACCGCATCAATACCCCGGAAGTGGCGGAGCAGATCCTGGCCGAGGGCGATGCCGACATGGTGTCCATGGCCCGGCCGTTCCTGGCCGATCCGGACTTCGTCAACAAGGCCGCCGCCGGCCGTGCCGACGAGATCAACACCTGCATCGGCTGCAACCAGGCGTGCCTGGACCACACCTTCGGCGGCAAGCTGACCAGCTGCCTGGTCAACCCCCGCGCCTGCCACGAAACCGAGCTTAACTACCTGCCGGTCCAGCAGATCAAGAAGATCGCCGTGGTCGGTGCCGGCCCGGCCGGTTTGTCCGCCGCCACCGTGGCCGCCGAGCGTGGGCACCAGGTGACCCTGTTCGATTCGGCCAGTGAGATCGGTGGCCAGTTCAATATCGCCAAGCGCGTGCCGGGCAAGGAAGAGTTCTACGAGACCCTGCGCTACTTCAAGCGCAAGCTGCAGACCAGCCACGTCGAGCTGTGCCTGGATACCCGGGTGGATGTCGAGCAACTGGTGGCCGGCGGTTTCGATGAAATCATCCTCGCCACCGGTATCGCGCCACGGGTGCCGGCGATTCCCGGGGTGGAGCACGCCAAGGTCCTGAGCTACCTGGACGTGCTGCTCGAGCGCAAGCCGG
Source organism: Pseudomonas sessilinigenes (assembly GCF_003850565.1). Lineage (NCBI taxonomy): Bacteria > Pseudomonadati > Pseudomonadota > Gammaproteobacteria > Pseudomonadales > Pseudomonadaceae > Pseudomonas > Pseudomonas sessilinigenes. Next base: position 6,394,074 of record NZ_CP027706.1, on the reverse strand, counting down.
TGGGGCAGAAGGTGGCGGTTATCGGTGCTGGCGGCATCGGCTTCGACGTCTCCGAGTTCCTCGTGCACCAGGGCGTGGCTACCAGCCAGGATCGCGAGGCGTTCTGGAAGGAGTGGGGCATCGACACCCACTTGCAGGCTCGCGGTGGCATCGCCGGGATCAAGGCCGAACCCCATGCTCCGGCGCGCCAGGTGTTCCTGCTGCAGCGTAAGAAGAGCAAGGTCGGCGACGGCCTGGGCAAGACCACCGGCTGGATCCATCGCACTGGCTTGAAGAACAAGCAGGTGCAGATGCTCAACAGCGTCGAGTACCTGAAGATCGACGATGCCGGCCTGCATATCCGCATCGGCGAAGCGGGTGAGCCCCAGGTCCTGCCGGTGGACAACGTGGTGATCTGCGCCGGCCAGGACCCGCTGCGCGAACTGCACGATGGCCTGGTGGCCGCCGGGCAGAACGTGCACCTGATCGGTGGCGCCGATGTGGCGGCCGAGCTGGATGCCAAGCGCGCCATCAACCAGGGTTCGCGCCTGGCTGCCGAACTCTGATCCCTCCGGCCTCGGCAGCGGCCCTGTAGCCGCTGCCGAAGGCTGCGCCTGCCCCGCAGGGGCACGACGATCTTCCATCCCAGCACCTTCCCGTTGGCCTCTGACGGCCGCGACTCCTTACCTGCCCCGTAGGGGCACGGCAATCCTCGACCCCTGCACCTGCACCTCGCCCCTGAAGGCCCTGCGGTCCTTTGCGCAGCCTTCGGCATCGGCTACACGAAGCCTGTCTCGTTGGGGCCGGCGATCTTGTCCAGGGTTGCTAGAATGCGCCTTCCTGTCTGCCGAGTTGCCCGCGATGTCCCTTGCCGAGTCCTTCGATCGTTTGCCCCAGGCGCCGCTACAGCGACTGGAGCTGGATTGGCTGCACCAGGCCGGGGTCGAGGTGGCGGTACTGCGCCTGGACCTGATCGACCCGCTGATCAGCGGCAACAAGTGGTTCAAGCTCAACCACCACCTGCAGGCAGCGAGCCGCCAGGGTGCGAGGGGCATCGTCAGCCTCGGCGGCGCCCATTCCAATCACTTGCATGCCCTGGCCGCCGCCGGCCAGCGTTTCGCCTTCGCCACGGTCGGGTTGTTGCGCGGGCAGCGCCAGGACACCCCGACCGTGCTCGACCTGGAGCGCTTCGGCATGCAGTTGCACTGGCTTGGCTACGGCGGCTACCGGGCGCGCCACCAACCGGGCTTCTGGACACCCTGGCAGGCCCAGTACCCCGACCTGTACCCGGTACCCGAGGGCGGCGGCGGCCTGGCCGGTGCATTGGGCTGCGTGCCGCTGCGGGAGCAGGTGCGCTCGCAACTGCCGGCCCTGGGCTGGAGCGATTATCACGGTTGGTGGCTGGCCGCCGGTACGGGTACCACGCTGGCCGGGCTGGTCCTGGCCGAGGCCGGTGCGCACCCGGTGCATGGTGCCCTGGCGGTGCCGATGGACCACGGAGTGCCACAGCAAGTCGCCGGTATCCTGGGGGAAGCGGGCAGGGCGCTCGAAGGTTATGCCTTGCTGGACGCCAGCCGTGGCGGTTTCGCCAAGGTGGACCGGGAGCTGGAGGCGTTCATCGAGCAGACCGAAAAGACCAGCGGCTTACCGCTGGAGCCGTTGTACACCGGCAAGGCCCTGCTGGCCCTTTACGAGCAGGTCCGGGCCGGGCGCTTCGCACCGGGTTGTCGGTTGATCTTCGTCCACACCGGAGGGTTGCAGGGACGCCGCGGGTTTACCGGTCAGGCCTGACCGCGCTGGCGCCACATCCGCTGCAGGGTGTTGTCGCGCATCACATAGTGGTGATAGAGCCCGGCCAGGGCATGCAGGCCGATCAGCCAGTAGCCCAGGGTGCCCAGCAACTCGTGCCAGCCCTGGAGCTGTTTGGCCAGGGCCTTGTCCTCGTGCAGCAGCAACGGCAGGTCCAGGCCGTAGAACATCACCTGGTGCCCCTTGGCACTGGTGGTCAGCCAGCCCAGCAGCGGCATGGCGATCATGAACAGGTACAGCGCCCAGTGCATCAGCGTCGCCAGCAGCCTCTGCCATGACGGCGGCGTGGGCTCGATCCGTGGTGCCACGCCCTGGGCCCGGGCGAACAGCCGCAGCCAGACGAGCAGGAATACGGTCAGGCCGAGCATGAAGTGAGCCTCGGTGATCAAGGTGTGACCGCCGCTGCCCTTGGGGAAGATGCCGCGAAATTCGATACAGGCGTAGACCACGGCCAACAGCACCAGCATCAGCCAGTGCAGGGCGATCGTCATGGTGCTATAGCGCGCCTCGGTGTTTTTCCACGGCATACGGGATTCCTCGGTCATCAGGTCTGAAGCCTCCGTTCTTGAGCGACGGAGTGCTTTAACTGTAAGCCGGTTTTTTTAGGTTTGCCTGGCGCACCGGGGGCTTTCGTCGCTTGGACGGTGGTTCTGGCCTCAAGTCGATGAAAAAAACGGCGACGGGTGAAAGTCGCCGTTCTGTCGTTCGTGATCGATGGGCTTATTGTCCCTGGGGCATTTCTCCCCGGGCCAGGCGCTGGTTGATATCGGCGATCACCTGGGGCAGGTCGGCGATGGTGTCGATCATGTAGTGCGGGCGCGACGGCTCGAACAGCTTGTGGATACGCTGGCGCTCGCTGGCCAGGGTATCGCTGGCCAGTGCCCGGTAGCCCTCGTAGGTCAGGCCCAGGGCGTTGCCCGAGCAGGTCAGGGCCACGGTCCACATCCCGGCGCGGCGGCCTTCGAGAATCCCCGGCACGGTGTCGTCGATCTTCACACACGCGGCGACATCGTCGATACCCAGGGCGATCACGTTGGCCAGGGCCTGGGCGGGCCAGGGGCGGCCGTTGGGCACTTCGTCGGTGGCCACCACGTGGTCGGCGACATAGCCGTTGGTCGCGGCCAGAGCCACCACCCGATCCATCACCATCTTCGGATAACCGGAGCAGGAACCGATCTTGATGCCTTGCTCACGCAGCTTGGCAATGACCTCCAGGGCCCCGGGGATCAGGGCCGAGTGCTCGGCGATCTTCTCGATCTGCAACGGCATGAAGCGCTCGTAGATGGCGGTGACGTCGGCATCGGTCGGGGTGCGGCCGAAGACCTTGCGATAGCGCTCGGCCACTTGCGGCAGGTCGCACAGGGTGCGGATATGGTCCCACTTGCCCATGCCCATCGGGCCGCGGGCTTCTTCGATGGAGACCTGGACATCGAACTCGGCGAAGGCCTCGACGAAGATCTGGGTCGGGGCGAAGGAGCCGAAATCGACCACGGTGCCGGCCCAGTCGAGGATCGCGGCTTGCAGCTGGTTGGGGTTGGTGTAGTTCATCGTTCAAGGACCTGTACAAGAGGCGAGGACGCTCGCCGAATGGGTTCGGGCCGTGCCCGGCGGGCACGGTGTCGGGGCGATCAGATATCCAGCACTTCCATTTCCCGCAGCACCTGGGCCACGGCGTCCACTGCCGATTGCATGCCCGCAGGCCCCACCACGCCGATGCAGCCGACGCGGAAGGTTTCCACCTGGGTCAGCTTGCCCGGATAGAGAATGAAACCCTTGGCCTTGACGCGTTCGTAGAAGTCCTTGAACTGGTAGCGCGGATCACGCGGGGCATGGAAGGTGACGATGATCGGCGCCTGGATCTGGCTGGGCAGGAAACTGCGCAGGCCGAGCTTGGCCATGCCTTCGAGCAGGGTCCGGCAGTTGTCGGCGTAGCGTTGGTGACGTGCCGGCAGGCCACCTTCTTCGTTGTATTGCACCAGGGCTTCGTGCAGGGCCGCGACCACATGGGTCGGTGGGGTGAAGCGCCACTGGCCGGTCTTGGTCATATAGGCCTGTTGGTCGTGCAGATCCATGGCCAGGGAGTGGCAGTTGCCTTCGGCGCCGGCCAGGGCGTGTTTCTCGGCGAAGACGAAGCCCATGCCCGGAACGCCTTCCAGGCACTTGCCGGAAGCGGCGATCAGGGCCTCGAACGGCACTTGGGCAGCATCGATCGGCAGGGCGCCGAAGGAGCTCATGGCGTCGATGATCAGGCGCTTGCCGTGGCGGGCGACCACCTGGGCGATTTCCGGCAGAGGGTTGAGGATGCCGGTGCTGGTTTCGCAGTGGATCAGTGCCACGTGGCTGATGGCGTTGTCGGCGGCCAGCAGGCGATCGACGTCGGCGGCGGTGGTCGGTTGGTCTTCGGCGGTCTCGAAGGTGCTGTAGGCGCGGCCCAGGACCTTGCAGATCTTCGCCAGGCGCTGGCCGTAGGCGCCATTGATCAGCACCAGGACCTTGCCATCGCGGGGCACCAGGGTGCCGATGGCGGCTTCCACGGCGAAGGTGCCGCTGCCTTGGAGGGGGACACAGTGATGGGTGGCCTGGCCGTTGACGATGGCCAGCAGTTGCTCGCACAGGCTGGCGGTCAGCTGGTTGAAGTCGCGATCCCAGGAGCCCCAGTCCACCAGCATCGCCCGACGAGTACGGGCGGAAGTGGTCAGGGGACCGGGGGTAAGCAGGATTGGCTCGGCGATGCTCATGCTGTGTCCTCGAAGATGATGGGAGCAAGCTACGGCGACTAAATTGCAATTTGCCTTATCATCAATCAAATTGTTTGTTGTTATGCCTGCCATAAGTGAGGCCGATAGATATGAATTTGTTCCAACTGCGTGCGTTCGATGCCGTGGCCCGTGAAGGCAGCTTCACCCGGGCCGCCGCACGCCTGTTCATCAGCCAGCCGGCGGTCACCGGGCACGTCAAGGCTCTGGAGGAGCACTACCAGATCACCCTCCTGCGACGTACCGCCCGGCGGGTGGAGCTGACCGAGGAGGGCACCAAGCTGGCGGCCATCACCCGGGCGATGTTCGGCCTCGCCGAAGAAGCCCAGGCCATGCTCGAGGCCAATCGCCAGCTGCTGACCGGGCGCCTGGAAGTGGCGGCGGACGGCCCGCACGTGGTCATGCCGATGCTGGCCCGCCTGCGCGAGCGTTACCCGGGGGTGACCGTCAACCTGCGCCTGGGTAACGCCCAGGAGACCCTGGCCGCGTTGCTCTCGGAGCATGCCGACGTGGCGGTGCTGACCGAGGTCGAGGAGCGCAAGGGCCTGCACCTGCAGAGCCTCGGGCAGTCGCGGATGTGCGCCCTGGTGCCCCAGGGCCATGAGTGGCTGGAGCTGGCCGAAGGCATCGCCATCGAGCAACTGGACCAGGTGATCATGGTGCTGCGCGAGCCCAGCTCCATCACCCGCCGCACCTTCGACGGCGCGTGCACCCTGGCCAAGGTGCAGCCCCGGGTGCTGTTGGAACTGGACAGTCGCGAGGCGGTGACCGAGGCGGTGGCGGCGCACCTGGGGGTCGGGATCGTCAGCTCGCAGGAAGTGGGCCACGACCCACGGGTGCGGGTGGTGCCGCTTCGTGGCGCGGGCCTGGTCAACCAGCACATGATCGGTTGCCTGGAGCGGCGCCGGGAACTGCGGCTGATCCAGGCCTTCCTCGGCCTCGCCCCGCAAGCCCTGTAGCCGCTGCCGCAGGCTGTGTACGGCTGCGTAGCAGGCGTGGGGCAAGGTCCTGCAGACCTTCGCGCAGCCTCACCGTGGCTCGACAGCGGCTACAGGGAGGACGGTTGACTGTCGAGCACCAGGTCGAGGAAGGTGGCGACGATCCGTCGCGAGCGCTGTTCGCGCAGGCACACCAGGGTTTCGGTCATGCGCTGCTGGCAGTCGACGATAGGCAGGGCGCAGATCCGCGAGTCGGCACCGAATTCCGCCGCCGACACCACGCCCACGCCGATACCCGCCACCACCGCTTCGCGCGCCGCTTCCCGGCCCTCGACCTGGATCGCCGGGCGGATCCGCAGCCCGGCACGGTGCATTTCCGCCTCCACGATCTGGCGTGTCACCGAGCCGGTTTCCCGCAGCACCATGGGCGTATCGTCGAGGTCGGCCAGGCAGATGGACTGGCGCTCGGCCCAGGGATGATTGCGCGAGACGAACGCCACCATCGGGTCATTGCACAGGGTCAGCGACCACAGTCGCTCATCGTCCACCTCGCGTCCCAGCAGGGCCAGGTCGGCCTGGTAGCTGAACAGGCGCAGCAGGGATTCGTCGGTGTTGCCGGTCTCGATGCGCACGTTGATCCCCGGATACAACTGGCAGAAGCGGGCGACCTGCGCCAGCACGTGCACTGGCGCATCCACCGCCAGCACCAGGCTGCCGGTCTGCAAGGCCTGGGAGTCCTGCAACAGCTCCTTGGCCTCGGCTTCGGCGACGAACAGGCGCTGGGTGATGGCCAGTAATCGCTGCCCGAGGTCGGTGAGCTGCACCGAGCGCTTGTTGCGATGAAACAGCAGGACGCCGAAACGCTCCTCCAGCTTGCGCACTTGGTCGGAGATGGCCGGTTGGGTCAGGTACAGGCGTTCGGCGGCCCGGGTGAAGCTGCCGTGCACGGCCACGGCATGGAAGGCTTTCAACTGTGCATGGGAAACCGACATGGCGAGGGCCTCTTACAAGCTGGACTTATATTTGAAATACGATAAATCGATTTCATTTATTAATTGCTAATTGCTTCCATCTTTCAAGGCCCGGTGACCGGTCGGTCGACCGCCATCGGGTCCTGGGGCCTGTGCGTGCGCTCGCAACCTCCCGCCCGGGAGCGCAACAGGCCCCGTCTGACCGGCAGCGCCCGCCACAAGGGCCTTGCCGCCGTGCTCAACAACAAAAAACACAGGCGTTTGCTTTGCATCCTGCCGGCACACTCACCCTGAGGTCAGAATCACGATGAACAAGCAGATCGGCACCATCAAACGTTGGCGCGTGCAGATTTTCGCCATCACCTGGATCGCCTACGCGGCGTTCTATTTCACCCGCAAAGCCTTTTCCGTCGCCAAGCTGGGGATCGCCGACGATCCCGACTTCACCCTCGACAAGATGGCCATGGCCAACCTCGATGCCATCTACCTGGCGGCCTACGCCGTGGGGCAGTTCACCTGGGGCATGTTCGCCGACCGCTTCGGCCCGCGGGTGGTGGTACTGGGCGGCCTGCTGATTTCCGCCATCGCGGCGCTGGTCATGGGCAGTTTCGCCACCTTGCCGGTGTTCGCCACCTGCATGCTGGTCCAGGGGCTGGCGCAATCCACCGGCTGGTCGGGGTTGTGCAAGAACATCGGGAGTTTCTTTCCCGCCGAGCAACGGGGACGGGTCCTGGGGCTGTGGAGTTCGTGCTACGCCTTTGGCGGCCTGGTGGCCTCGCCCTTTGCCGGTTGGTGGGCCTACACCCTGGTGGGGACCTGGCATGCGGCGTTCATCTCCAGCGCCGCGGTGGTGGGTGTGACCGCATTGCTGTTCTTCATCTTCCAGCGCAATACCCCGCAGGACGTGGGCCTCCCGGCGGTTGAGGAGGAGCCCGCGGCCCAGGAACCTGCCCAGGGTTGCCGCCTTGGGGTTTGGGCGCCGTTGCGGGCGATCTTGCGCAACCGCACGGTGCTGGTGCTGGGGCTGGCCTACTTCCTGCTCAAGCCGGCGCGCTACGCGATCCTGCTATGGGGGCCGGTGATCGTCTACGAGCAGATGCCCTCGGTGGGCAAGGTCGGCGCGGCGATCGTGCCCACGGCCTTCGAGCTGGCCGGCTTGCTTGGGCCGATCATGATCGGCCTGGCCTCGGACAAGCTGTTCGGCGCCCGGCGCATGCCGGCCTGTGTCCTCAGTTTGCTGGCCCTGACCCTGAGCCTGGGACTGTTCATGGGTGCGCTGCATAGCGGCAGCGTGGCGCTGGTGGTGGCGCTGCTGTTCGTCATGGGCCTGACCCTGTACGGACCGGACTCGATGATCAGCGGCGCGGCAGCCATCGATTTCGGCGCGGCCGGGGCCGGGGCCACGGCGGCCGGTTTCGTCAACGGTTGCGGTTCGGTGGGGGCGATCCTCGGCGGCCTGTTGCCGGGCTACTTCGATACGGTGACGGTGTTCCTGCTGTTCGCCGGCTGCGCCCTGGTGGCGGCGCTGTTGCTGGTGCCATTCTGGAACAGCCGCCCCACTGGGAGTGAGCCAGAGCCTGTGGCGGTCCCTGGCGAGCGCCTGTTGGCCAAGCCCCTGCGTTCCTGAGGCGTCCTGCCCTGCTGAGCGCCTGGCCCGATTGCCGCGAGCCCGGGCCAGGCGACGGGTTACTGACTTTTTGGTCGATCAGGGCCCAGAGGACGTATAAACTTGCGCCTCGCGTCGGCCAAATCCAACTCGACGCCATAGATCAAAGAGAGTGAGTAATGGGCGCACAGTGGAAGGTTAAACACAAAGAAGCAGCAGCCAATGCCAAGGGCAAGATCTTCGGCAAGCTGGTGAAGGAGATCACCATCGCTGCACGCAACGGCGCTGATGTAGCCACCAACGCCCACCTGCGGTTGGTGGTCGAGCAAGCGAAAAAGGCCTCGATGCCTCGCGAAACCCTGGAGCGTGCGATCAAGAAAGGCTCGGGCCAGCTGGGCGAGACCGTGCAGTACCACCGCGTGACCTACGAAGGTTTCGCCCCGCACCAGGTGCCGCTGATCGTCGAGTGCGTGACCGATAACGTCAACCGCACCGTAGCGGAAATCCGCGTGGCCTTCCGCAAGGGCCAGCTGGGCGCTTCGGGTTCGGTGTCCTGGGATTTCAACCACGTGGGCATGATCGAAGCCTCGCCGGACACCCCGGATGCCGATCCGGAGCTGGCGGCCATCGAGGCCGGCGCCCAGGATTTCGAGCCGGGCGAAGAGGGCGCGACCCTGTTCCTGACCGAGCCTGCGGACCTGGACGCCGTACAGAAGGCCCTGCCGGAGCAAGGCTTCACCGTGCTGTCGGCCAAGCTGGGCTACCAGCCGAAGAACCCGGTCAGTGGCCTGAGCGATGAGCAGATGGCCGAAGTCGAGGCGTTCCTCGAAGGCCTGGATAACCACGACGACGTCCAGGATATGTTCGTCGGCCTGGCTGGCTAAGCCGCGCCGCACGGTTCGTTCGCCGGCCAGTGGGCCCCCGCAAGGGGGCCTGCTGGCCGGCGAAGTCGTTTCTAGAGGTTGTCCAACTCGCGGATCACCTGCTCGAAAGCCGGGCGCGCCAGGACGTGCGGTTGCTGGCAACGTTGCACCAGTTCCCGCAGGCCCTGGTGCTGCGCCGGGGCCAGCGAGCCATCCTGGCGATCGAGCAATTCCTCCAGCAAGATACCGAAGGCCCGTACTTCCAGGCGTTGCAGGGCCTGGCTCTGGGGTGTGTCGTCCTGGGTGTGGAAGGAGGCCGCGCCAAAGTCCCCGAGCAGGCAGTCGCCCTGGGCATCGAACAAGGTGTTGTGGCCATACAGGTCGCCGTGGGTAATGCCCTGGGCGTGCAGATGGGCACCGACCGAGGCGATGCCCCGGGCCATGCGCAGGATGACCGTGGCGTTGTAGCGGACGCCTTCCGGGTAGACGTCCCGGGAGCAGGAGTCCAGGCTCGGCAGCGCGGCGAGGTTGGCATAGCTGGGGTCGATCAGCTGCATCACCAGGCCGTCCTGGCCCTGGGGGTGGCCGGTGATGCGGCCCTCGACCCGGATCAGGTTGGGGTGCAGCCCGGCGCTGATGCAGGCATGCATTTCGTGTAGCGGTGAGCCGTCGCTGGTCATCTGGCCCTTGTACAGCTTGACCGCCACGGCCCGTGGCGGCTGGCCGGGAGCCTGCCACTGCGCTTGGTGGATCACCCCGGAAGCGCCTTCGCCCAGGCGCTGTGCCAGCACCAGTTGCTCCCAGGGAATGCTGGGCGTGGATGCCAGGGCTGCGGCATCGACCTGGGATTCCAGTGGGTTGCCGGCATAGGCCAGCCAGGTCAGGCTCGGCAAGGCCAGCAGGAACGGCGGCAGTTCGGTCAGGCGGTTGGCGGCGATCCGCAGCAGCTCCAGGCGCTGGCACTGCTCCAGGCTTTGCGGCAGCGCGCTCAGGCGGTTGCCGGACAGCATGAGTTTTTGCAGCAGCGGGCGCCGCCCCAGTTCGTCCGGCAGTTCCTCGATGCGGTTGTCGGTGAGGATCAGCCAGCGCAGTTGGGGCGGCAGGGCGGCGGCCGGAACCCGTTCGATGCGGTTGGCCTTGAAGCCGATCATGCTCAGGTGTGCACAACGGCCCAGGCACTGGGGCAGTTCGCTGAACAGGTTGTCCGAGCAGAACAGGATGCGCAGGTGGGGCAGCCGGTGCAGGTCGTCGGGCAGGCTGCGCAGGGCGTTGCCGCTGAGATTGAGGATCTCCAGGGAGTCGGCGAGATCGAAGATCTCCCGGGGGAACTCAGTCAGGCCACAGGACAGGTCCAGGCGCTTGATGCCGGCCAGCTGGCCGGCCCGCAGTTGGGCAAGGGTATCCATGAACAGCGTCAACACTCGAAAGCAGGAGAAGGGCGGGCAGGATAAAGGAGATCGGCGGTTTTTGCTGCCTGGGCGGTTTTGCGCCGACGGGCCAGGGGGCACTAGGTTTTCAGGAGCCTGAAGTTCAGAGCGGCTGGCCCCTGTTGGCTGGGGCAATCGGCAGTCAGGGTGAGGTCGATCCTGCGGCCGCTGCGGTCCGCCTGGAAGGTCCTGTCATCGGGCGCAAGGGGCGGGTCCCCGGCCTTTGCTCCAGGGCTGTCCAGCTCTGCGAGACTGTGCGCATGAATGGCCGGGCTCACGTCAAACGCCGATAGCACCTGCGGCTGGCCATCTTGAATGGCGCACTAACGCGCTTCTGCCAGAGGGACGATCTGTTCCCCGTCAAATGCTTGCATCGTGCAGTGCTTTAGCCAGTTGGCGAAATGCCGAGGGATGCCTGGGATTCCTGGCGCCGTCCCGCATCGATTCCAGGCTGTGATGTTCAAGGGTCATTTTCACCGCCTTGGTGGAGGTTCTGCCCAGCGGGTTGCTCAGGTCGAGGTCGCTCTCCAGTGTCGCTATCAGGTAGGCGCCCTGGTGGCTCCACTGGTTGAAACGCATTACGTGCCGGTCATCGAGAATCACGGCGCCTTCTTTCTTGTCGCCCGAAAAATAAAACGCCAGTTGCGAAGGGGGAATGTTGTCCCGTGCCGCGAGGCGTTTCCTGTACTTGAGCATGGACGTCAGGCGGGCCCCGGGAGACAGGTTGAAGCCACTGCCGACCAGCTGACGATCACGGAAGTAGCACTTGAACCCCACCTCCAGTGTTCGCTGGTGATGGCGTGTCGCGCAGTTTTTTTCATACAGGTGGAAGTCCCGGGGATCACCCACTCGTTCATAGCCTTTTGCCGCAAGTTCAGCGGCAGAGAAACGCTCCAGGCCAAACAGCGATGAATGCTTGAGCGTTGCATCCTGCAGGTGCAGGCAGACCAGTTCGGTAACGGTGATGGATCTCATGGGGCTACTCGGTCGAGTGGATGTTTGGGGCCGACGTCCTGCAACTGGCCAGGGCCCAGGATGTAGTCCAGGTTCCGGGCCTTGTGGTGAAAGTGATCCTGGGTCGACCCGGCGTGTGCTGCCGTTTGCCGGTCGGGCCAGGTAGAACGCCAGCGCCTTGGGATCGATACAGGTGTTGGCGGTAAAGCGGCCAATGGCGATGACTCTGGTGGTTCCGGGGTGCCCACCTTAAAAGCACCGCAGCCAATTGGCCAATGGAAATCCAGTCGTCTGGCGATCTCGAAAAGGCAGGGCCGTGGCTGCGCGCGTGCCCTGGGGCAAATTGGTACGCAACTGGCGGTTTTGGCCCGGGTTGCTAACCTCATGGCAGCTAATGCTTCTCATCAGGGAATCGAGGCCTTGAATGGATGTAAGGGTTTGGCAGTCATGAGCGCATTGCTCGGCGTAACGGCAGGAGCCGCTGACTTGCAGGTGCAGGTCAGGGTCGATGTGGCGCGTGGCTGCCAGTTGGTGGGGCAACAGCGCGACGCCGGGGTGGCCCAGCTCGGCACCCTGGACTTCGGTATCACCGCACGGCTGGATGATTCCCGCGGCCCATTGGGCGCGGCGCTGGGTGGCAGTCGCCAGCCACGCCTGGAGTGCAATCCCGATACCCCCTACCAGATGCGCATCGATGGCGGCCTGCACGGTGGCGTCGGTGAAGTGCGCTACCTGGCTGGCGATGATTCTTCCGGCAAGCCGATCCCTTACCGTCTCTACCAGGACCCGGCGCGACGTATCCCGTTGCCGGTCAATGTCCCGGTCAGCGGCCGGGTGCCGGATTCCGGCACGGTGGACCTGCCCCTGTACGGGCGTATCGAGCCCTTGGCCGAGATTCCCCGGGCCGGGGGCTATTCCGACGTATTGAAGGTGACCTTGACCTGGTAGGGCCAGGGTCGTTAACGCTGCCACGGGGGACCCGGGCAGAACAGGAAGAAGCCGTTGTGGCTGGGCGGCTCGGATGGGAGTCCTGATGGAACCGGGATGGGTGCAATGAAAGGCAAGACCTGGACGATCATCGCCCTGGGTTCGCTGTGCCTGGTGGTCGACGATGCGCAAGCGGCCATCAGTGGGCAGTTCCAGGCGCGCCTGGTGATCACCGCCAGTTGCCAGGTCAGTAGCGGTGGTTCCGCCACCCACCCCGTCACGGACCCGGGCATGCTCGACTTCGGCCAGCAGGGGCCGACCTGGGTCAACCCGATCAAGGCGAGCCTCACCAACAGTGCCGACGGCCAGTTGCAGGTGGCTTGCAATCCCTCGGTCACCGGCTTCACGGTGAGCATCAACGGCGGCCTCAATGGCGACGGTACGACCCGGCGCCTGAGCAATGGACGCCTGACCATCCCTTATCGATTGTTCGTCGATGCTTCCGGTAGCGACAGCTACAGCATCGGCCAGCAGCGCAATTTCGCAGTGAGCAGCGGCAGCCGGATCCCCATTCCGGTGTTCGGCTCTGTGGTCGCGAATACCCGCGCGGTTCCGGCAGGGGTCTACACCGACACCCTGACCATCACGCTGGATTGGTAAACCACGAGAGGACGTACACCATGCACGCGCTTGTATCCAGAATCGGTTGGCCATTGCTGGGCCTGCTCATGGCCTCCACGGCCAATGCAGCGACCACCGTCACCGGGCAGATCACCTCGACCCTGATCCTCACCAGCAGTTGCCAGGTCAACGGGGTGGGCGGTACCACCGGGTTGAATTTCGGCGCCCTGAACTTCGGTACCACCAACAGCCTGTTCACCACGGCCAGCGGCCAGGTGCTGGGGGGCGGGGGCGGCGCTTTGTCGATCCTGTGCTCGGCCGGCACCACGCCGAGCCTCACCGTGCAGGGGGGCAGCAACGACGGCAAGTCCACCGGCGGGACCCGGGCGCTGTACGACGGCGTGGCCAACTACGTGCCCTACGACCTGTACACCGATGCCGGGCATTCGCAGCTACTGGCGATCAACGGCGTGATCGCCCTGGCGCCGAGCACCGGCGTGGCGCAGACCGTGAACATCTATGGCCAGGCCGTGGGCAAGGCCGGGCTGCCGGCGGGTACCTATACCGACACGGTGTCCGTGCAGTTGACCTTCTGATACCGGTATTCGGGGCGGGGCGATGCCTGCTCTGATCTTCACGCTTGACGGAACAAGCCTCAGGGGTCGCACATGATGCACGCATTCGTATCCAGGCTGGGCCTGACATTGCTGGGCCTGATCCTGTTCAACCAGGCCCAGGCCGCCACCACCGTGACCGGGCAGATCAGCGCTTCGCTGATTCTCACCAGCAGTTGCCTGGTCAATGGAGTGGGCGGTACCACTGGCCTGAACTTCGGTGCCTTGAACTTCGGCACCACCAACAGCCTGTTCACCGAGGCGGATGCCCAGGTCTTGCAGGGCGGCGGCGGGGCCTTGTCGATCCAGTGCTCCAGCGGCACTTCACCGACCTTGAAGATTGCCGCCGGGATCAACGACGGTAAATCCACCGGCGGGACCCGGGCGCTGTACGACGGCGTGGCCAACTACGTGCCCTACGACCTGTACACCGACTCGGCCCATACCCAGCTGGTGGCGATCAATGGCGTGATCAACCTGGGCGCCAGCACTGGGGCTGCGCAGAGCGTCAACCTTTATGGCAAGGCCACAGGCAAGGCGGGACTGCCGGCGGGTACCTACACCGATACCGTTTCGGTCGTGTTGAGTTTCTGATGCGATGGCCCGCCATGGCGTTGCCGCATTGGCCCTGGCCGGCATCAGCGCCTTGTCCTGGCCGGTGTGGGCAGCGCTGAGCCAGAGCTTCCAGGTCAGCGCGAGCATCGTTGCCGGTTGCCTGGTGGTGGGGGGCGTCAGCAACTACGGCAGCCTGGCATTCGGTACACAGTCGGCGTTGTCCACCGCCACGGTGAACGTGGCCCTGACCGGTGGCGTGCAATTGCAGTGCACCCCGGGGGTGACCCTGAACATGACGGTGGATGGAGGCCAATACAACAACGGCGGGCGGAACATGCAGATCGCCAGCGGTACCGCCCGCGTGGCGTACAAGTTGTTTCGGGATGCGGCCTACAGCCAGAGCCTGGGGATCGGCCAGAGCGTGGCGGTGGCCTACAGCGATGCCAATAACATCAGCCTGCCGATCTATGGACAGGTGCAGTTGCCGGGCAATCAGCCTGGGGGGACGTACAGCGATGTGCTGCAGGTGCAGCTGTCGTGGTGATGGGGCGATTCAACGACCAGCCGGCAGGCGGACAAGGAGTAGCAGTATGCGTTTATCTGTACGGGGCCTGCGGGCCTGCAGTTACCTGATACTGGCCGGGCTGTTGTCCGGCGCCCCGGGAGCCTGGGCCGCCAGTTCGGTATTGATCTGGCCTATCGATCCGGTGCTGGAGGCGGACCAGCAGGCCAGCGCGTTGTGGCTGGAAAACCGTGGCAGCGAGACTGCCAACCTGCAGATCCGGGTCTTCGCCTGGAGCCAGAGTGATTTTGCCGATCAGTACCAGAACCAGCGCGATGTCATCGGCAGCCCGCCGGTGGCGAAGATCGAGCCCGGGCAGAAGCAACTGGTGCGCCTGACCCGGACCCGGGACATTGCGCCGGGGCAGGAACTGGCGTACCGGATCATCATCGACGAGATTCCTTCCCCCACGCCCGCCACTTCCCAGGAGGAGGCCAAGAGCGTGGCCGCCATCCGTTTCCAGATGCGTTATTCGGTGCCGCTGTTCGCCTATGGCGCGGGGCTGTGGAGCAAGGAGGATACGACCCGGGCCAGGGACCCTAAGAGCATCGGCGTGCCGAACCTGAGTTGGCGCAAGGTGAACGCCGAGGGCAAGACCTTCCTCGAAATGCGTAACCAGGGGGCTGTGCATGCGCGGCTGACGGATGTTGCCTTCAAGCAGGGCGGGCAGAGCCGTCCCCTGGCGCCGGGCCTGTTGGGCTACGTGTTGCCTGGGGCCGTGATGCGCTGGCCGTTGCCGGAGACCCTGGCGAGCGATGCGAACCTGCAATTGCGGATCAATGGTGCACCGCAGGTCCAGGACCTGCCGCCTTCACGCTGAGCGGTGGGCTGATCGCCGCCCGGATGCTGGCGGCAAGGGGGAGGTACGGACGGAGGCGCCCGCAGTAGCGCCTCCGCCCAGGGATGGAGATGTCCATAGATGGACTTGAACCCGCCATGAGCCAGGACTCGGCTCGTCGTTTCCGGTGCTGGAGTGGAGTGCTCGCAGGCCTGTGGGGCCTGGCACTGTCCGCGCCTCTGCAGGCCGGTGAGCTGCCCCCGCCACCGGCGAACATGGAGTCGATGGCCGATGCACAGTTGTTCCTGGAGCTGGTGATCAATCAGATGGACACAGGCAAGGTGGTGGCGGTGGAGCAGCGGGCGGGACGGTTGTACATGCAGGCCCAGGCCCTGCGGGAGACCGGCGTCAAGCTGCCACAGGCGCTGGATCGAGACGTCGATCTCGAAGCCCTGCCGGGCTTGCACAGCGACTATGACAGCCAGGGCCAGCGCTTGTTGCTGGACGTGCCGCCGGATTGGCTGCCAGAGCAACTCATCGGCAGTCGCCAGGTTTATCCGCGGACCCCGGCGCTGAGCAGTTTCGGCGCAGTGCTCAACTATGACCTGTACCTGAACGACACCGACGATGGCGGGACCTACCTGGCAGCGGGCAACGAGGTGCGGTTGTTCGACTCCTGGGGAACCTTGTCCAATACCGGGCAGTACCGGCGGACCCTGTCCGGGGCTCGCGACCTGTCCTTGAACAACGGCTATCGGCGCTATGACACCACCTGGCGCTTTTCCGATGACGAGCGCTTGCTCACCTACGAGGCCGGCGACGTGGTCAGCGGCGCCTTGCCCTGGAGCAGTTCGGTGCGCCTGGGTGGGGTGCAGGTGTCCCGGGACTTCGGCGTGCGCCCGGACCTGGTGACCTATCCCTTGCCACAGTTCGCCGGGGAGGCTGCGATACCGTCCTCGGTGGACTTGTTCATCAACGGCTACAAGTCCAGCAGCACCGAACTGCAACCTGGCCCCTATACCTTGACCAACATCCCCTTCATCAATGGCGCCGGCGAGGCCGTGGTGGTCACCACCGACGCCCTGGGGCGGCAGGTCTCCACCACGGTGCCGTTCTATGTCACCAGCACCCTGTTGCAGAAGGGCCTGACGGATTTCTCGGTGGCTGCCGGGACCTTGCGCCAGGACTACACGCTGCGGGACTTCAGCTATGGCCCGGGGGTGACCTCCGCCAGCCTGCGCTATGGCTTGAGCGACAGCCTGACCCTGGAAAGCCATGCCGAGGGCTCGCAGTCCCTGGCCCTGGGCGGGCTTGGGGGCAACCTGCGGCTGGGGCAGTTCGGCGTGCTCAACACCGCGCTCAGCCAGAGCCGTTTCGACGGCAGCGGTGGCCAGCAATTGAGCTTCGGCTACCAATACAACAGCCAGCGCTACAGCCTGGCTTACCAGCGCATGCAGCGCCGCGACCGATACGCCGACCTGACGGTGGTCGACAGGCCCTACACCAGCCTCAGCCAGCGCAGCGAACAACTGACCCTGAGCCTCAACCTGGAGCGCTTCGGCAGCCTGGGGGCGGGGTATTTCGATGTGCGCGCCGCAGACGCGACCCGTACCCGCTTGCTGAACCTGACCTGGAGCAAGCCGCTATGGCACAACAGCAGTTTCTATCTGTCGGCCAACCGCGAAATCGGCAATAGCCAATGGGCCATGCAGGCGCAATTGGTGATCCCGTTCGACCTGCACGGCAGCTTGAGCCTGAGTAACGAGCGCAGCAAGAACGGGGAGAATCGCCAGCGGGTCAATTTCAGCCGCTCGGTGCCGCTGGAGGGCGGCGTGGGCTACAACCTCGGTTATGCCACCGGCGATGGCCCGGACTACCGCCAGGCCGATGTCACCTGGCGCTTGCAGTCGGTGCGCCTGCAGGCCGGGGTCTATGGCACGCGTGAAGCCGAGACGCGCTGGGCCGATGCCAGTGGCTCACTGGTGTGGATGGACCGCCAGGTGTTCGCCGCGAACCGTATCGACGACGCGTTCGTGGTGGTCAGCACCGGTGGCTATAAGGACATCCCGGTGCGCTATGAGAACCAACTGGTGGGCCAGACCGACCAGAACGGCCATCTGCTGGTGCCCTGGAGCAGCGCCTACTACCGCGGCAAGTACGAGATCGATCCGTTGAACCTGCCGAGCAATGTGCAGAGCCCGAATGTCGAGCAACGGGTCACGGTACGCCGTGGTAGCGGCTATTTGCTGGAGTTTCCGCTGACCCGGGTGATCGCCGCCAGCATCGTCCTGGTGGATGCCCACCAGCAGGAACTGCCCCTGGGCAGTACCGTCACTCACCAGCCGAGTGGGGCGCGGGCGGTGGTGGGCTGGGATGGCCTGGTGTACCTGGAGAACCTCTCGGCGCATAACACCCTGGAGGTGGGCCTGGCGGACGGCAAGGGC
Source organism: Pseudomonas sessilinigenes (assembly GCF_003850565.1). Taxonomy (NCBI): domain Bacteria; kingdom Pseudomonadati; phylum Pseudomonadota; class Gammaproteobacteria; order Pseudomonadales; family Pseudomonadaceae; genus Pseudomonas; species Pseudomonas sessilinigenes. The sequence continues at coordinate 6,376,270 of NZ_CP027706.1, read as the reverse complement.
TGCCAGGTGCAGTTCGATATCGATATGCAACAGCAGCAGGTGCCATTGATCGGCCCGCTGGTCTGTCAATGACTGTCGCCACACGACGCGAAGGAGTACGCAAGGTGGATCTCAAGGGAGTAGGGAGCAAAGCGGGGGTGCAAGGACTGCTGGGGCTGGTGGCGAGCCTGCTGGCAACATCGGCCCAGGCCTTGTGCAGTACGGTCAGTACGGTCCCGGCGAGCTTCGGTACGGTGAGCTCGATCCTGGTGCGCACCACTTCCCAGCCGGCCTCCACCACCAATGCGGGCCTGAGCTGCACCGGCGCGCTGTTGTCGCTGTTGGCCACCACCGACCACTTCTACGCCACCATCACCTCCAGCACCAGCGGCATGGTCGGGCCCACCGGCGATGTCATCAACTACACCCTGTATGCCAACAACAGCACCAGCTATCCCATTACCCGGGGCACTGCGTTCGACTTCGCACGCAATTCGATCATCGACCTGCTGGGCCTGCTGGGCAGCCCCACGGTGGCCAAGACGGTGCCGATCTACCTGGGTACCGTCACCGGCAGCAATGTCGCGGCGGGGGTCTATACCGAGAACCTGAGCATCTTCTGGAGCTGGAACTATTGCTCGGGAATCGGCCTGCTGGGCGTTTGCCTGGGGCGGGATATCGGCAGTGGTACCCAGAGCCTCACGGTGAACATGACGGTGTCCAACGATTGCGTGATCACCGCACCCAACATCAGCTTCGGCAGCGCACCGGTGGTCAGTGCCTTCGCCACGGTCAGCGGCCAGACCATCAACCTGGCCTGTACCAAGGGCAGTGCCTATACCGTGGGTTTGAGCGACGGCCAGAACCCGATCAGCGTTGGCGGTCGGCGGCGCATGGTCTCCAGTGGCAATTACCTGGCCTATGACATCTTCAAGAGTGCCGGGACCACCCGCTGGGGCAGCGTCGGCAGTGCCCGGCGCTCCAGTACCGATGCCGAGGTCAATCCCGGCAACGGCCTGGGTACCGGTAGCCAGGTGTTCAACTACAACGCCAGGATCTATACCGACCAGAACACGCCGCCGGCCGGCACCTACCTGGACAACGTGGTGCTGGACGTGGGGTTCTGAGGTGGCTCTGCGCAGGTGCGTTCGCGAGCCTGCTGCGGGCTCAGGCTCCACAGCCAGTAGCCCAGGGCCACGGCGGTGATACCGGCGCCCAGCAGGCAGACGCCGATCCAGCCACTCCAGGCGTAGGTGGTGGTGGCGGCAATGGAGCCACTGGCACTGCCGATGGAATAGAACAGCATGTAGCCGGCAGCCAGGCGACTCTGGGCCTCGGGACGCACGCTGTAGATCAGGCTCTGGCTGGTGACGTGGATGGCCTGTAGGCCGAGGTCGAGGCCGATCACTCCCAGCAACAGGGCCCAGAGGGACGATTGGGTGAAGGCGATGGGCAGCCAGGACAGCAGCATCAGGCCCAGGGCCAGGCCACTGGTCCATTGGGCCAGGCCACGATCGGCCAGGTGTCCGGCTCGCGCCGCGCCCAGGGCGCCCGCCGCGCCGACCAGGCCGAACAGGCCGATCTCGGTGTGGCTGAGCGACAGCGGTGCGGCACTGAGCGGCAGTACCAGCGGAGTCCATAGGGTGGTGGCCGCGGCAAAGGTCAACATCGCCAGGACCGCCCGGTCGCGCAGGACCTTTTCTTCCTTGAACAACTGCAGCATTGAGCCCAGCAGCTTCGCGTAGCCCTGGACGGCAGGCGCTTGCTCGGTGGTCGGCAGGACGCGCCAGAGCGCCAGGGCCACCAGCAGGGTCAGCCCGGCAGACAGCAGGTAGACCGAGCGCCAGCCTGCCAGGTCGGCCATGGTGCCGGCCACGGTGCGTGCCAGCAGGATGCCCAGTACCACGCCGCTGGTGACCATGCCGACCACGTGCCCACGTTGTTGCGGTTGGGCCAGGGTCGCGGCGTAGGCCACCAGCACCTGGGTCACCACGGCGAGCAAGCCGATGCCGGCCATGCCCAGTAGCAACCACGCGCTATTGGGGGCCAGGGCCACGGCCAGCAGGGCCACGACCGAGAGCAGTGTCTGGCTGACGATCAGCCGGCGCCGGTTGACCAGGTCCCCCAGGGGGACCAGCAACAGCAGGCCCACACCGTAGCCCACCTGGGTCAGGCTGATGACGATGCCCACCGTGGCAGGTGCCAGGCCGAAGGAGCGGGCCATGGCATCGAGCAATGGCTGGGCGTAGTAGACGTTGCCCACGGCCAGGCCGCAGGCCGTGGCGAACAGCAGGACGATTTTGGGCGAGAGCAGGGGCGTTGCTGGTGGATGTGACATGACGCACTCTGTATGGGTTTCATTATGAAACCAGTTGTACGGTAGTGATCATGGTTTTATATTGCAACCACTTTCCAGCGCAATCGGAGCACCTGCACCATGGTTAAACGCACCCGCCTGCCAGACGCCGAATGTCCGGTGGCCCGTTCCCTGGATGCCATTGGCGACTGGTGGTCCTTGCTGATCGTGCGTGATGCCTTTGACGGCATTCGTCGTTTTGGCGAATTCCAGCGCAACCTCGGCATGGCCAAGAACATCCTCTCCGCGCGTTTGCGGACCCTGGTGGAGCATGGCGTGCTGGAGGTGATACCAGCCTCCGATGGCAGCGCCTACCAGGAGTACGTGCTGACGGACAAGGGCAGGGGGCTGTTCCCGCTGATCATTGGCTTGCGCCAATGGGGCGAGGCATTCTTCTACGAGGAGGGGGAGGCGCATTCGCGCCTGGTCGATCGCCAGACCCGGCAACCGCTGCGAGCCCTGGAGTTGCGCTCCGCCGATGGTCGGCTGCTGGGGCCGGACGACTGTTTGCGCATACCGGTGGCTTGAGATTGGCACGACTGCGCGAAGGGATCGCGCAGTCGTCGTCCCGCATCAGCGCAGGCTATCGGCCAGGTCGGCCAGGGTACTCAGGACGTCCTTGCCCAGTTGCATGGAGCGCTTGCCCGACCAGCCCGTGAGCGGATTGGGAGCATCGTCGTGGTCCTTGAACGGCATCTCCAGGGTCAGTGCCAGGCAGCCGTACTTCTCTCCCACGGCATTGCAGGCCAGGGTCATGTTGGCTTGGCCGGGATTGTCGCGGGTGTAGCCGTGAGTGGTCTGGAAATCCCGGGTCTGGCGCTTGAGATGACTGCGGAAGTGTTCTTCCAGCTTGGCCTGGTGCGGGGTATAGCCTGGGTTGCCCTCGCAGCCAGCGGTGAACACGTGGGGGATCTCCTCGTCGCCGTGAACATCGAGGAATAGGTCGACACCGTACTGTTCCATCTGTTGCTGGACGAACAGGACTTCCGGGCTGAGTTCCTGGCTGGCGTTCTGCCAGGCGCGGTTGAGGTCCTGGCCCTTGGCATTGGTACGCAGGTTGCCGTGGAAGGCGCCGTCCGGGTTCATGTTCGGCACCAGGTACAGGTCGGCCTTGGCCAGCAGGGCATTGAGTTCCTGGTCATCGTGACGCTGCAGGCGCTCGATCACGCCTTCCATGAACCATTCGGCCATGTGCTCGCCGGGATGCTGCTGGGCAATGATCCAGATCTTGCGCTGACCAGGGGCGCCCGTGCCCTTGCGCAGCAATTGGATGTCCCGGCCTTCGACGCTCTTGCCCACCGCCAGCAGCTCGGTGCCGGCCTTGTTCATCGCTTGTTCGATCAGCCAGTCGTGGCGACCACGGCTGTAGGGCTCGAAGTAGGCGAACCAGGCATGGGTCTGGGTGGCCTCGAGATTGAAGCGCAGGGCGTCACCTTCGAAGATCGTGGGGATGCGAAACCAGTTCACGTGGTCATAGGAGGCAACGGCCTGATAGCCGGTCCAGGCTTTGCCATAGGACGACTGGCTGGCATTGGTCAGGCGAAACCAGTGCTCTTGGCCGACATGCAGGCCGCTGGCCTTGAAGTGAAACCACTGGAAATGCGGGCTCTGGGTATCCGGGCGGATGGCCAGTTGCACCTGCAGTGGGTTGCTGGTGTCCAGTACGTCGATGTTGCCGCTGTCGAAATCAGCGCTGATATGGAAAGAAGAGTGATTGCCCACGGTCATGGTTGGTTCCTGTACAGGATTGTTGTGACCGTTACTCTACACATCGGAGGGGGTAAAAGAAGGGGGCGTCGTCCTTGACGCTCGTGAAGCTTAGTGTGTATGCGATTGATTCTCAAGCGCTACATTGAGATTCCAGAGCGGTTTACGACAGGCGTTCTCTTGCAAAAGGACATTCTTTTGCTATCATCGCCGCCATTATTTTTAGCAGTACCCAGTCTTCATTAGCCTGAAGCCAAGCCAGAAAAACTGGCCAAAAAAAAGACCCGGCAAAAAGCCGGGTCAAAAACCGTGATTAGCCTGATGAGGAGATAATCCAAAGGTCCGACCTAAGGTCCTTTGGGCTATCGACCGATCTCGCGATCAGTTGCTTGCAATAATAATCATTATCATTTGCAAGTCAAATGTTTTTCCCTGCCTGTTGGAAATTTTTTTCCCATTCCTGATTTCCCCGTTCCTGGCGCTTGCCAGCTGGGGCATGTACGTCAATTCGACTCACGACCGCTGGCCTTCCAGGGACTTGTCCACCAGGGCCTTGGCCAGGTCGATCATATGCACCACCGAGAACGCCAGGTCACGATTGGGGCCGCGCAGGCCGCTGGCTGCGTCATAGGCGGTAGCGGCCGCGCAACGTAGCAGGTCGGATGCATGGATCATGGCTTCCTCGCTGCTGAGGTTGCTCCTGATCTCGAAGAATTTTTCCTCCTTTTCCCCTTCGCCTGGGGTTGGGTTGAGGTAGTAGTCCATCGCTCGCCGCGCCGCGTGGCTGCCCTTGAGCGAACTTAATGTGGCCTCTGTCTCGAGTTCCGGCACGTCCTTGCTGCTTGTGTTCATGAATTCTGCCTTGTCTGGATGAAAGGAAAGAGGGGGGCAGGGGATAGGTTAATACGTATTGTAATTGTGACGCCATTTCAAATACTACAACTTGTGTGTTGAGGCGGGAAATACACAACGTATTGTTCCGCCCATGGATAAATGGATCGAGTTGGTCAAGGCCAACATGAAAGGCCGCAAGGTCACGCAGGAAAAGCTCGCCGAGCGCCTGGGCATGTCCCAAGGCGGCATCGGCCATTGGCTGAGCAAGCGGCGCCAGCCCAAGATCGAGGACATGAACCGGGTGCTGGAAGAGATCGGCATGGGGTTCCTGGAAGTGGTGCTGGTGGTTCGTGAGAAACCCATGGTCGGCGACGATGGCGAGCCCCTGGAGGACCAGCCTTCGCTGTTGCACAAGTACAACCCGTACTTCCGTTATCCCGTCAGCGATTGGCGCAATGCCGGTGAAGTCCGCGAGGATGGCCAGCCGTCCTATGTGCCGGAGCGTTACGAGTTGACCGATTACCAGTCCCAGGGCGCGGCGTTCTGGCTGGTGGTGGTCGGTGACGCGATGATCGCCCCCAGTGGCCTGAGCATCAGCCAGGATATGTTGATCCTGGTCGATCCGGCCATTGCGGCCGAGCCGGGCAAACTGGTGGTCGTGCAGTGCCCCGGCAGTTGCGAGGCGATCTTTCGCAAGCTGGTGCAGGAAGGTAGCCAGCGTTACCTGGTGCCTTTGAATCCCACTTACCCGAAGATGCTCTACAGCGACGAATGCCGGGTCATTGGCGTCGTCGTACAAGCGACCGCGAAGTTCTGAAGACGCAGTCGCCATCAATCGGCAAAGCCCCTTCCTGGTTTCAGGCAGGGGCTTTTTGCATTCCGGGCTAGGCCGCTGGAGGACCTTCTATCGACCCTGGCGTGCCAAGGCCCTGTTCATGGCCAGGACCGTGCCCAGTAAAGAAGTGACCAGGATGCCAATCGTCACCCAGGCGAAGGACGCGGGGCCCGTGCGATCCAGCAAGAGGCCGCCGACGATCCCGCCCGTGGCTACTGCGATGTTCCAGCCGGTCGTGTACATGGACTGGGCCACGTCCACCGAATTGCCGGCAAAGCGTGACAATGCGGTTTGCGTGATCGTCGCGAAGCCACCGACGGCGCTTCCCCACAGCACAACGGACAGATAGACCATGGCCGGGCTGTCGCCCCACAGGCCGAGTATCAGGGCAGCCACGGCAAACAGGCTGATGCTGGCGATGGACAGGCGTGCCAGCCGGCGGTCGACCATGACCCCGACGATCCACAGGCCGACGATGGAGCCCGAGCCGAAGACAAACAAGATGACGTCCACCTTCGCGGACAAGCCCGAAGATTGCAGGAGCGGCTCGATATAGATGTACAGAATGTTGTGGGCCACCACGAAGCTGAGCACCACGAACAGCACCGAACGGATACCGGTCTTCATGAAGACGCCAGCCAGGGACTGGCGCTGTGGGTGATCCTGTCCCGGGAAGTCCGGCACGGCGGCCAGTACCCAGGCGATGAGGAGCACGGCCAACCCGCTCATCAGGCCGAAGGCACCCTGCCAACCGATGGCCCGGCCCAGCAGTGCGCCCAATGGCACGCCCAATACCAGTGCAAGGGTTGCGCCGGCCCCCGAAATCGCGATCGCCCGGCCGCTGAAGCGTGCCGGTGACATGCGCACGGCATAACCGGCCAGCAACGACCAGACGATGCCGCCGAACACCCCCGCGATAAAGCGTGCCACCAGTGAAATGCCGTAGTGGCCGGACAGCGCCGTCACCAGGTTGACCAGGGCGAAGCCACCGATCGCCACCAACAGCAAAGGCCGCCGTCGCATGCCCTGGGTCAGGTAGGTGATCGGAATAGCCGCCACCAGGGCCCCCACGGCGTAGGCCGTGATGAACTGGCCGGCCAGGCCTTCGGATACTGCCAGCCCTTGTGCGATAGAAGACAGCAAGCCGGCCGGCATGATTTCGGTCAACAGGGTAATGAAGGCTGCCATTGCCAAGGCCAGCAGTCCCCCCATCGGCAGCCGCTCGCTGCCCTCGTGCAATGCAGATGCAGTCATCTGATTCATCCATCCGTTCCTGAATTCAAAGTAGGTACGGCTCTTCATCGAGCACGCCAGCCCTATGCTGCAAGCCTAGGAATAAAAGAAAAATAAGATAAAGTTAAAAACATTTGTGATGTTTGAGTCATCAATAAGGCGGTGCAATATGGAGAACCTGGGTTCTCTCGATATGTTCGTCCGGGTCAGCGTATCCCGTAGCTTTACGGCCGCGGGGCGGCAGTTGGGCATCTCGGCCTCGGCGGTCAGCAAGGCCATTGCCCGACTGGAGGAGCGGCTCGGGGTGCGGTTGTTCCACCGATCCACCCGTACGGTCAGCCTGACGCCGGAGGGCACGCTATTCCTGGAGCGCTGTCGCCGTATCCTGGCCGAGGTGGAATCTGCCGAAGCCGAGTTGATGCAGACCCGCGAAGCGCCTCGCGGCAGGCTGCGCATCAGCCTGCCCTCGGTCGGGACGCTGTTCATGCCCAAGCTTGCGCAGTTCAAGCGGTGCTATCCGGATATCGAGCTGGACATCGACTGCTCGGATCGGCTGGTGGATGTCATCGAGGAAGGCTTCGATGCCGTCATCCGTACGGGTACACCCAGTGACTCGCGCTTGATTGCCCGGCGCCTGGGAGCCTGTCGCAGGGTCGTCGTGGGGGCGCCAGGGTATTTCCAGCAGGCGGGTATTCCACTCGAGCCCCAAGACCTGATGCACCATGCCTGCCTGCTCTATCGGTTCCCCAGTACCGGCAAGCTGGATGCCTGGCCCCTGGGTCGTCCGGCCCATATGCCCGCTCTCGAGCTGCCAGCCAGCATGGTGAGCAACAGCCTGGATCCGCAGTTGTGTTTTGCCGAGCAGGGCCTGGGGCTGGCCTGCGTGCCTGAAATCGCCGTGCGGGCGCAGTTGCAGCAAGGCCGCCTGGTCACGGTGCTGGAGGGTCATATCCAGGAAGAAATGGTGTTCCATGTACTGTGGCCGTCCAGCCGCCACCTGTCACCGAAGATCCGGGTGTTCGTGGACTTTATCGTGGACAACCTGTTTCCACTCTGACGGCCGCGATGCGCCCCCTGGCTGATCGCCAGCCAAGGGTGCATCGATCGATCATGTTGCGTGCGCTAAGGCCACAACCCGCCTGGCGGCGGGTGTTTGTCATCAGGCTGGCTGTTCCAGCTCCACCAGCGCACTGCCTTCGCTGACCATCTCGCCTTCCTGGCAATACAGCGCCTTGACGATCCCGGCATGGGGCGCGCGGATGCTGTGTTCCATCTTCATGGCCTCGAGTACCACCAGTTGCGCGCCGGTTTCGACCTGTTGTCCGGCCTCCACCAGGATCCGGACGATGCTGCCGTTCATGGGGGCGGTGAGGCCACCGTGCTGGCTGTGGCTGGCATCGACCGCAGCGATCGGGTCATAGGCGGTAACACTGTGCATGTCGCCCTGCCAGTGCAGGTAAAGGGTGTCGCCACGACGGATGGCCCGGTGCTCACGGCGTACGCCTTGTTGCTCCACCAGCAGGCGTTCGCCCTGCAACTTGTAGTTGCTGCCAGGGGCGCCCAGGCTGATGGCCCGGTCCTGTCCATCGGCACTCAAGTGCAGGACAATCTGTGCCGGCAGGCCGCTGCGCCAGCCATCGAGCGCCGCCCAGGGCGAGTGCGGATCGTCCTGGCGCTCGCGCTGCGAAAGGCCCTGGCTGAAGGCTTGCGCCGCCGCTTGCCAGAAGTCCTCGCCCAGCTCACGGGCTGCCGGCAGCAGGTGTTCCTGGTGACGCGGGATGAAGCCGGTGTCCAGTTGGGCCTCGGCGAAGGCCGGGTGGGCGATGATCCGGCGCAGGAACGCCAGGTTGGTCTTCAGGCCGCCGATGGCGAACTCGTCGAGCATGCTCAGCAGGCGCAGGCGGGCCTGTTCACGGTCCTCGCCCCAGGCGATCAGCTTGCCCAGCATGGGATCGTAGAACGGCGATACGCTGTCGCCTTCCTCGACGCCGCTGTCCACGCGCCGGCCAGGGCCGCTGGCGGACTCGCGATAGAGCTCCAGGCGGCCGGTGGCCGGCAGGAAGTCGTTGCCCGGGTCCTCGGCGTACAGGCGTACTTCGATGGCATGGCCCAGCAACGGCACTTGTTCCTGGGTCATGGGCAGGGCTTCGCCACGGGCCACACGGATCTGCCAGGCCACCAGGTCCAGGCCGGTGATGGCTTCGGTGACCGGGTGCTCCACCTGCAGGCGGGTGTTCATTTCCATGAAGAAGAATTCGCCACGGGCGTCGAGCAGGAATTCCACGGTACCGGCCCCGACATAGCCGATGGCCTGGGCCGCGCGTACCGCAGCTTCGCCCATGGCCTTGCGCAGTTCAGCGCTCAAGCCTGGGGCCGGTGCTTCTTCCACCACTTTCTGGTGGCGACGCTGGATCGAGCAGTCGCGCTCGTTGAGGTACAGGCAGTTGCCGTGCTGGTCGGCAAAGACCTGGATCTCCACATGGCGGGGCTTGAGCAGGTATTTCTCCACCAGCATCCGCGAATCGCCGAACGACGACTGTGCTTCACGCTGGGCCGAGGCCAGGGCTTCGGCCAGTTGGCTGACGTCTTCCACCACCTTCATGCCCTTGCCACCGCCACCGGCGGTGGCCTTGAGCAACACCGGATAACCAATGCGCTCGGCGGCGTTGCGGAAGGTCTCCAGGTCTTGGGCCTCGCCGTGGTAGCCCGGCACCAACGGTACGCCGGCGGTTTCCATCAGGGCCTTGGCCGCCGACTTGCTGCCCATGGCGTCGATGGCCGAAGCCGGTGGGCCGAGGAAGATCAGCCCGGCGGCCTCGATGGCCCGGGCGAAACCGGCGTTCTCGGAAAGAAAGCCATAACCGGGGTGGATGGCCTGGGCGCCGCTGGCCTTGGCGGCGGCGATCAGCTTGTCGATCTGCAGGTAGCTTTCGCTGGCCTTGCTGCCGCCCAGGTCCACGCGGATATCCGCTTCACGGCTGTGCCGGGCATCGCGGTCGGTGGCGCTGTGCACGGCCACGGTGGTCAGGCCCAGGGCCTTGGCGGTGCGCATCACGCGGCAGGCGATCTCGCCACGGTTGGCCACCAGCAGGGTATCTAGGATCGGCGCGCTCATCAGCGGGACTCCTTGGTCGTGGTCTCGGCCTGCCAGCTGGGCGGGCGTTTTTCCAGGAATGCCCGCAGGCCTTCCTGCCCTTCGGGGCTGACGCGGATCCGCGCGATGGCGTTCTCGCAGTAGCGGCGCAGGGCGGTGGTCAGGGCGCCGTTGCCCACTTCACGCAACAGGTCCTTGCTGGCACGCATGGCCTGGGGGCTGTTGAGCAGCAGGTTGTCGATCCAGCGGGTGACGTGCTGTTCCAGCTCTGCCGCCGGGTAGCTCTCGGCCAGCAGGCCGATGTCCCGCGCACGCGGGCCGTCGAAGCGCTCGGCGGTCAAGGCATAGCGCCGGGCGGCGCGTTCGCCGATGGCCTGGACCACGAACGGGCTGATCACCGCCGGGGCCAGGCCGATGCGCACTTCCGACAAACAGAATTGTGCGTCGTCACTGGCAATGGCCATGTCGCAGCAGCTGATCAGGCCCAGGGCGCCGCCGAAGGCCGCGCCTTGTACCACGGCCAGGGTCGGGATCTTCAGCTTGGCCAGGTTGTACATCAACTCCGCCAGTTCCCGGGCGTCGTCGAGGTTGGTGTTGTAGTCCAGTTCGGCCGACTGCTGCATCCAGGCCAGGTCGGCGCCGGCGCTGAAATGCCGGCCACGGCCGCGCAGCAGCAGGAAGCGCAGGTTGGGATCGCCTTGCACCTGGTCCAGGGCCAGGATCAGTTCGCGGATCATCTCGGCGTTGAAGGCGTTGTTCTTTTCTTCACGGCTGAGCCACAAGGTGGCGAAGCCACGAGGGTCGCGCAGCAGTTCCAGGGTATTGAAGTCGCTCATGATCTTCTCGCGCAGGATTACATGCGGAACACGCCGAAACGGCTCTGTTCGATAGGGGCGTTGAGGGACGCGGACAACGCCAGGGCCAGCACCTCGCGGGTCTGCGCCGGGTCGATGACGCCGTCGTCCCACAGCCGGGCGCTGGAGTAGTAGGGGTGCCCCTGGTGCTCGTACTGGTCGAGGATCGGTTGCTTGATCTGGGCTTCCTGGGTCGCGTCGAACCCCTGTCCGCTACGTTCTGCCTGCTCGCGCTTGACCTGGACCAGCACGCCGGCGGCCTGCTCGGCGCCCATCACGCCGATCCGCGCGTTGGGCCACATCCACAAGAAGCGTGGATCGTAGGCGCGGCCGCACATGCCGTAGTTACCGGCACCGAAGCTGCCACCGATGATCACGGTGAATTTCGGCACCTGGGCGCAAGCCACCGCCGTCACCAGCTTGGCACCGTGCTTGGCGATGCCGCCGGCTTCGTACTTCTGGCCCACCATGAAGCCGGTGATGTTCTGCAGGAACAGCAACGGGATGCCGCGCTGGCACGCCAGCTCGATGAAATGCGCGCCTTTTTGCGCCGCCTCGGCGAACAGGATGCCGTTGTTGGCCAGGATCGCCACCGGGTAGCCGTGCAGATGGGCAAAGCCACACACCAGGGTGGTGCCGAACAGCGCCTTGAATTCATCGAACAGCGAACCGTCCACCAGGCGCGCGATGACTTCGCGCACATCGAACGGCTGCTTGGGATCGGCCGGTACCACGCCATACAGCTCATCGCGCTCATACAGCGGGGCGATCGGCGTGCGTTGCTGCAACTGGCCCTGCTTGTGCCAATTGAGGTTGGCCACGCTGCGCCGAGCCAGGGCCAGGGCGTGCTCATCGCTCTCGGCATAGTGGTCGGCCACGCCGGAAACCTTGCAGTGCACATCGGCCCCGCCCAGGTCCTCGGCGCTCACCACCTCGCCGGTGGCGGCCTTCACCAGTGGTGGGCCGGCGAGGAAGATGGTGGCCTGCTCGCGGACCATGATCGCTTCGTCGGCCATGGCCGGCACGTAGGCGCCGCCGGCGGTGCAGGAGCCCATGACCACGGCGATTTGCGGGATGCCCTGGGCGCTCATGTTGGCCTGGTTGAAGAAGATCCGCCCGAAGTGCTCGCGATCCGGGAACACTTCGTCCTGGCGCGGCAGGTTGGCGCCGCCGGAGTCCACCAGGTAGATGCAGGGCAGGCGATTCTGCAGGGCGATGGTTTGCGCGCGCAGGTGTTTTTTTACGGTCAGCGGGTAGTAGGAGCCGCCTTTGACCGTGGCGTCGTTGGCCACGATCATGCATTCCACGCCTTCCACCCGGCCGATGCCGGCGATCACTCCGGCGGCGGGTACGTCCTCGCCATAGACCTCATAGGCTGCCAGTGGGCTGACCTCGAGGAACGGCGAACCGGGATCGAGCAAGCGATTGATCCGCTCGCGGGGCAGCAGCTTGCCCCTGGAGGTATGGCGCTCCTGGGCCTTGGTGCCGCCGCCTTGCTGGACCTGGGCCAGCAGGGTATGCAGGGCATCGACCTGGGCCGCCATGGCGCTCCAGTTCTGCACGAACTCTGGTGATTTAGTGTTCAACTGTGACTTCAGGATCATCATGACTCCTCGCGCAGAATCAAGCCTCAAGCTTCAAGCTGCAAGAATGTTCAGTGTTGTGGCTGCAAGCGCGCATCGCTGTTTGTCTTGCTGCTTGTAGCTTTCTGCTTGAAGCTGCTTCAGCGGGTTTCGTTGAACAGTTCGCGACCGATCAACATGCGGCGGATCTCGCTGGTGCCGGCGCCGATCTCGTAGAGCTTGGCGTCGCGCAGCAGGCGTCCGGCCGGGAATTCATTGATGTAGCCATTGCCGCCGAGGATCTGGATCGCATCCAGGGCCATCTGGGTAGCGCGTTCGGCGGAGTAGAGGATCACCCCGGCGGCGTCCTTGCGGGTGGTCTCGCCACGCTCGCAGGCTTGGGCCACCGCGTACAGGTAGGCACGGCTGGCGTTGAGCTGGGTGTACATGTCGGCGATCTTGCCCTGGATCAGCTGGAACTCGCCGATGCTCTGGCCGAATTGCTTGCGGTCGTGGATGTAGGGCACCACCAGGTCCATGCAGGCCTGCATGATCCCGGTCGGGCCGCCGGAGAGCACCACGCGCTCGTAGTCCAGGCCGCTCATCAGTACCTTCACGCCACCATTGAGCACGCCAAGAATGTTCTCTTCCGGCACCTCGACGTCATCGAAGAACAGCTCGCAGGTGTTGGAGCCGCGCATGCCCAGCTTGTCGAACTTGTTGCTGCGGCTGAAGCCTTTCCAGTCGCGCTCGACGATGAACGCGGTGATGCCGTGGGGGCCCTTTTCCAGGTCGGTCTTGGCGTAGATCACGTAGGTGTTGGCGTCGGGGCCGTTGGTGATCCAGGTCTTGCTGCCGTTGAGTACGAAGCGGTCGCCGCGCTTGTCGGCGCGCAGCTTCATCGACACCACGTCGGAGCCGGCGTTGGGTTCGCTCATGGCCAGGGCGCCGATGTGCTCGCCGCTGATCAGCTTGGGCAGGTACTTGCTCTTTTGCTCATGGTTGCCGTTACGGTTGATCTGGTTGACGCACAGGTTGGAGTGGGCGCCGTAGGACAGGGCCACCGAGGCCGAGCCGCGGCTGATTTCTTCCATGGCCACCACATGGGCCAGGTAACCCAGGCCGGCACCGCCGTATTCTTCCGGCACGGTGATGCCCAGCAGGCCCATGTTGCCGAACTTGCGCCACATGTCGGCGGGGAACAGGTTGTCGGCGTCGATCTGTGCCGCCCTTGGCGCCAGCTCCGCCTTGACGAAGGCCTGGACCTGTTGGCGCAGCATGTCGATGGTTTCACCGAGGGCGAAGTTCAGGGTCGGGTAACTCATGGCGGGGCACCTTCAAAATTTGTTTTTATCGAGGAACGAGACGCGGAGAGCGGCGCTGCCTGGCTCTCACCTTTACGTTAACGTAAACCTGCGCCGGATGGCTGTCAATCGCCCTTTACGTAAACGTCAACTTGCGCCAGAGTAACCAGGCTTTCGCTTGGAGTCCGGCTTGCCTGCACCATCGGCCAGGCTCCTGAACACCCACTAATAAAGACAATAGGGGTCGTCATGGAACACTCGGGTTCCCAGCCGGATCGCAGCTACACCCGTGGTACGCAAGACCGCGCCTTGCTGGCGCTGACCATCGGCCAGGCCTTCGACAACACCGTCGCCGCCCATCCCCAGGGCGAGGCGCTGGTGGTCCGCCACCAGCAGTTGCGCTACACCTGGCAGCAACTGCGCGAGACGGTCGATCTGCATGCCAGGGCCATGCTGGCCCTGGGGCTCAAGACCGGTGACCGCCTGGGGATCTGGGCTCCCAACTGTGCCCAGTGGTGCATTGCCCAGTTCGCCAGCGCCAAGATCGGCGTGATCCTGGTGAACATCAACCCGGCCTATCGCGCTGCCGAACTGGAATACGTGCTCAAGCAGTCCGGCTGCCAGTGGCTGGTCTGTGCCGGGGCCTTCAAGACGTCCGATTACCACGGCATGCTCCAGGGGTTGCTGCCGGAACTGGCTGAACAGTCCATTGGCCAATTGCACAGCCAACTGTTGCCAGAGCTGCGTGGGGTCATCAGCCTGGATGCCCAGCCACCGTCGGGGTTCCTGCCGTGGTCGCAACTGAGTGCATTGGCTGCCGGCGCCAGCGCCGAGCAGTTGCAGGCTCGCCAGGACAGCCTGGATTTCGACCAGCCGGTGAACATCCAGTACACCTCGGGCACCACCGGCTTTCCCAAGGGCGCGACCCTGAGCCACTACAACATTCTCAACAACGGCTACATGGTCGGGGAGAGCCTGGGGCTCACCGCTACCGATCGCTTGGTGATTCCGGTGCCGCTGTACCACTGCTTCGGCATGGTCATGGGCAACCTGGGCTGTGTCACCCATGGCACCACCATGATCTACCCCAACGATGCCTTCGATGCGCTGCTGACCCTTGAAGCGGTGGCCCAGGAGCGGGCCACCGCGCTGTACGGCGTACCGACCATGTTCATCGCCATGCTCGACCAGCTCCGCCGGGCTGAGTTCGACCTGTCGAGCCTGCGCACCGGGATCATGGCTGGCGCCACCTGCCCGATCGAAGTAATGCGCCGGGTGATCGGCGAGATGCACATGAGTGAAGTGCAGATCGCCTATGGCATGACCGAGACCAGCCCGGTATCGCTGCAGACTGGCCCTGCCGACGAACTGGAACTGCGGGTGACCACCGTGGGGCGCACTCAGCCGCACCTGGAAAGCAAGATCATCGATGAGGCCGGCAATGTGTTGCCACGTGGCGCCATCGGCGAGCTCTGTACCCGGGGCTACAGCGTGATGCTCGGCTACTGGAACAACCCCGAAAGCACCCGCGAATCCATCGACCCGGCCGGCTGGATGCACACCGGCGACCTGGCGACGATGGACGAGCAGGGGTACGTGCGTATTGCCGGGCGCAACAAGGACATGATCATTCGCGGTGGCGAGAACATCTATCCGCGGGAGCTGGAGGAATTCTTCTTCACCCACCCGGCGGTGGCCGATGTGCAGGTGGTGGGGGTGCCTTGCACTCGATATGGCGAGGAGATCGTGGCCTGGATCAAGTTCCACCCCGGGCGTTCGGCCGATGAGCTGGAGTTGCAGAGCTGGTGCAAGGAGCGCATCGCACACTTCAAGACGCCGCGTTACTTCAAGTTCGTCGAGGAGTTCCCGATGACTGTGACCGGCAAGATCCAGAAGTTCCGCATGCGGGAAATCAGCACCGAGGAGTTGCGCGAGCACCTGGGCAAGGGATGATCGCCTCAGGGGCAGGCATCGCTCCCGGTGCCCGCCCCTGATGCGGGCCGGGCGGGAAAACACGAAAGGCAGGAAGCACAAAGGGGAGCCGAAGCTCCCCTTTAATTTGTCGTTGCGTGCTCTTTTTTTATTATTGAGGGGCGGCCTGTTGTTGTTTTTGTCGACCGTGGCCCTTTACCGCTGTTTTTGGCGATCCCCATCCGGGATCAAGAGCAAACGTATTTTTTTGAGCGCTGATTCAATGTGTCGCCAGGGCGATCCAACCGGTTCGGGAGCTACCTCAGGGGTAGTTTTATTGTTCTCTGACCGATTGCGGATGACTCTTGCAAGCCGTCCCGCACAGTGCACCTTCTCCAAAAAAATCTGTTAGCTGCGTCTCTGCCGTGTTGTTTTTGTTATGTCAGAGTCGTTACGTCTTATTTTTATTAGGTTTGCAGCTTTTTATTCTTGTTATGCCATAGAGATAGCAGAAGCCGTGCCAACTTTTTAAAGTCCTTTAAAATCAATAATTTGATGATTTTGTAGGACAATCTGTATCGTAAGAAAATCAACAAACTGTTTCCGTGTTACTCGTTACTGCCCCATTCCAGAGCGGCCGGTAACACACCGGCCGCACATCGCTTCTATTGGGCGCTACGTGCCTTGGCCACGCGTGAGCCGGTGGGGCGTCCCACTACCTGGCTGATGCGATTCCCGGCTTGGATCAACTGCTCCAGGTCGACACCGGTATGGATACCCAGGCCATTGAGCAGGTACAGCACATCCTCGGTAGCGACGTTACCGCTGGCGCCCTTGGCGTAGGGGCAACCGCCCAGGCCGGCGACGGAACTGTCGAATACCGCGATGCCTTCCTGCAGGCTGGCGTAGATATTGGCCAGGGCCTGGCCGTAGGTATCGTGGAAGTGCCCGGCGAGCTTGTCTCGGGGGACCTGGGCACCCACGACCTCGAACATCCGGCGAGTCGCGCCGGCAGTACCGGTGCCGATGGTGTCGCCCAGGGAGACTTCGTAGCAGCCCATGGCGTAGAGCTCGCGGGCAACCGCGGCCACTTGCTCTGCAGCCACCTCGCCTTCATAGGGGCAGCCCAGTACACAGGACACATAGCCGCGCACGCTGATGCCGTGCTGTCGTGCGGCGTCCATGATCGGCACGAAGCGCGCCAGGCTTTCACTGATGGAGCAATTGATGTTGCGCTGGGAGAAGGCTTGCGAGGCCGCGGCGAACACCGCGACTTCCTTGACCCCGGCCGCCAGGGCATCCTCGAAACCGCGCAGGTTGGGCGCCAGGGCGCCATAGACCACTCCCGGCTTGCGCTGGATACGGGCGAAAACCTCGGCCGAGCCGGCCATCTGCGGCACCCACTTGGGCGAGACGAAGCTACCGACTTCTATATAGCCAAGGCCTGCGGCACTCAGGGCGTCCACCAGTTGGACCTTGTCGTCGACGCTGATGGGCTGGGCTTCGTTTTGCAGGCCGTCGCGCGGGCCGACTTCGACCAGGCGTACGTGACTGGGGAGGGACATGGGGTTCACCTTCTCTGAATGATGGCGGATGCCGGTACGAACCGTTTGCTCGCGCAGGTTATTGGGCAGTGCTGTTCTGGTTCTGGATGGTTTGCTGCAGGGCCTGGGTGCAACGCTCCTCGGCGGTGTCGAGTTCCAGCTTCATCTGTTCGATGTCCAGCAGTTGCTGTTCGAGTTGTTCGCGGCGCTCGGCGATCTTCGCCAACATGCTGTGCAGTTGCTTGAGGTTGCCGCTGGAGGGGTCGTAGAGCTCGATCAGTTCGCGGCACTCGGCCAGGGAGAAGCCGATGCGCTTGCCCCGCAGGATCAGCTTCAGGCTGACCTTGTCCCGCGGCGAATAGATGCGTTCCTGGCCTCGGCGCTCGGGGGCCAGCAGGCCCTGCTCCTCATAGAAGCGGATGGCCCGGGTGGTGATGTCGAGCTCGCGGGCGAGGTCGGAAATGCTGTAGGTCTGGCTGCTCATGGAGGCGCTCAAGATAGGACTTGGCGTTAAGCTAAAGGCAGGTTGACGTATACGTCAAGCAATCCCCCGCGCAGCGCCTGCGCGGGCACCCCCGGTTCCTGCGGGCATTGGCAGGAGCGGGGTTGGCGAACATCGAGGCTCAAAGTGCCTGTTGGTCGAGTTTCTTCTCCTGGACGGCGACGTGCTGGCACAGCTCGATCATCTGCTCGCGCATCCAGCGGTTGGCCGGGTCCTGGTCGGTGCTTTCGTGCCAGTAGAGATGGGTTTCCACCGCCGGTACATCGTTGACCGGCAGGTTGAAAGCCTGCAGGTCGTGGCGCCGGGCAAAGCGCGCGGGAACGGTCATGACCATGTCGGTCTGCTGCAGGACCAGCGAGGCCATCAGGTAATGCTGGGAGCGCAGGGCGATCTTGCGCTGGATGCCCATCTTGCCCAGGGCCAGGTCGACATGGCCGAGGCCGCTGCGTCGGCTGGAGATATGGATATGGGCCAGCGACAGGTAGTCGTCGAGGGTGAACTTCTCCTTGCCCGCCAGAGGGTGGCCCTTGCGCATGGCGCAGACATAGCGGTCTTCCATGAGCTTGACGTGCCGCACCTGGGGGTCGGTGTTGAGCGGCGCATCCACGGCGAAATCCAGCCGGCCGGCCGCCAGTTCCTTGGTGGTTTCCCGGCGCTTGGAGAGGAAGCTCTCGATCGCCACGGTCGGTGCCAGGCGCCGCAAGCGCTGGAACAGCGGTGGCAGGATCACGGCCTCGGTCAGGTCGGTCATGCTGATGCGGTAGGTCTTCACCGCCTGCAAGGGGTTGAAGATCCGGCTCTCCTGGACCGAGACCCGCAGCAACGACAGGGCGTTGCGCACCGGGCCGATGATGTTCTGCGCCATGGGGGTCGGCACCATGCCTTGGGCGGTCCTGACGAACAGCGGGTCATTGAAGGTTTCGCGCAGGCGGGCCAGGGCGTTGGACACCGCTGGCTGGGTGATGCCGACGATCTGGCCGGCGCGGGTCAGGTTGGCTTCGGTGTAGATCGCGTCGAAAACGATGAAGAGGTTGAGGTCGACCTTGCTCAGATTCATGGCGCTGCACTCTTATTGTTGGCCTCGGCGAGGGGCCGTTACGGGCACGTGAGGGGGCGGCTTGGGAGCCTGCAGAATCAGCCGATCATATATCGGTGATGAATGTTAATACACGCCGAGAATAGGCTAGGTAAATTTTCGTAGCTGAACTAGCATCGATTTCAGTCCCTCCACACCCGTTTGCCTAGAGGTAGAGCTGCCCATGGAATTCGCCTATTCCCCCAAGGTCCAGGAACTGCGTGAGCGCGTCACCGCGTTCATGGATGCCTATGTTTATCCGGCTGAAGTGGTCTTCGAGCGCCAGGTTGCCGAAGGCGACCGCTGGCAGCCGACCGCCATCATGGAAGAGCTCAAGCTCAAGGCCCAGGCCGAAGGGTTGTGGAACCTGTTCCTGCCCGAGTCCGAGCTGGGGGCCGGGCTGACCAACCTGGAATACGCACCTCTGGCGGAAATCATGGGGCGCTCGATGCTTGGTCCGGAACCCTTCAACTGCTCGGCCCCCGACACCGGCAACATGGAAGTGCTGGTGCGGTATGCCAACGAGGAGCAGAAGCAGCGCTGGTTGCAACCGTTGCTGCGTGGCGAGATCCGCTCCGCCTTCGCCATGACCGAACCGGACGTGGCCTCGTCCGATGCCACTAATATGGCGGCCCGGGCGGTACGCGATGGTGATGAATGGGTCATCAATGGCAAGAAGTGGTGGACCTCGGGCGCTTGCGATCCACGTTGCAAGATCCTGATCTTCATGGGCCTGAGCAATCCGGATGCGCCGCGCCACCAGCAGCACTCGATGATCCTGGTGCCCGTGGATACCCCCGGGGTGAAGATCGTCCGTCCGCTGCCGGTCTTTGGCTACGACGACGCGCCCCATGGTCATGCCGAGGTGATCTTCGACAATGTCCGCGTGCCCTATGAAAACGTACTGCTGGGCGAGGGGCGTGGTTTCGAGATCGCCCAGGGGCGCCTTGGCCCGGGGCGCATCCACCACTGCATGCGTTCGATCGGCATGGCCGAGCGTGCGCTGGAGCTGATGTGCAAACGTTCAGTGAACCGCACCGCGTTCGGCAAACCCTTGGCCCGGCTGGGGGGCAATATCGACAAGATCGCCGATTCGCGGATGGAGATCGACATGGCGCGCCTGCTGACCCTCAAGGCGGCCTACATGATGGACACCGTCGGTAACAAGGTGGCCAAGAGCGAGATTGCCCAGATCAAGGTGGTGGCGCCGAACGTGGCCCTGCGGGTGATCGACCGGGCGATCCAGATCCATGGCGGGGCGGGTGTTTCCAATGACTTCCCGTTGGCCTACATGTATGCGATGCAGCGTACCCTGCGCCTGGCCGATGGTCCGGATGAAGTGCACCGTGCGGCGATCGGCAAGTACGAGATCGGCAAGTACGTGCCCCGTGAATTGATGCGCAGCGGCGGGCACTGACCGGGCGGCTGCGCTACCTGTCGGTGCAACTTGCCGACAGGTAGCGGGCGTTGTTTCAGTAGACCCAGACCTCCACCCGCCGGTTCTTGATTCGCCCCTCGTCGGCGGTGTTGGCCGCGACCGGCAGTTGCGCACCGAAGCCGCGAATTTCGCGGAACACCACACCACTCTTCACCAGCTCCCGGCGCACCGCCATGGCCCGCAACTTGGACAGCAGCGCGGCCCGGCTCGGGTCGCTCTTGTCATCGCCGAATCCGGCCAGGGTCACTTGGCGAGTCATCTTGCCGTGCTGGCGCAGGTAGTCCAGGACGCGGTTCAGGTCCTGGCGGGCCTTGTTGTCCAGGTTGGCGCTGCCTTCCTCGAAGCGAAAGTTCACGCTCAGGCGCTGGGCCTCCCGGGTCAGGGCCTGGTAGGCCTCGGGCATCTGCGAGCTGGGCGTCACGCTCATGGCTCGTACGGTCTGGGCGACGAAGCCGTTGGCGGCCACGATGGCCTGTCCCTTGGCGCTTTGGGCAAAGTTGACCAGTGCCTCGGCCCAGGGGTTTTGGCTGGTGGGTGGCAGGTACAGGTATAACCGGCGCGACAGCGGATAGTCCTCGGTGGCGATCAGGCTGTTGAGTGGCAGCATGGGCTGCGAGTCACCGTCGGCGATGGCCACCGCCTTGGCCTGGCGCACGTAGGGCAGGCCGATGAAACCGATGCCTTGAGGGTCCTGGCTGACTGCATCGGATAGCTGTTCGCTGGACTCGAAGCGTTTTGCTGTGGCGCTCAGGCTTTTGCCGCGTCGGCCCAGCACCAGTTCCTTGAAGGTGTCGTAGGTGCCGGACTGATCATCCCGGGCATAGAGATGAACCGGGCCACCGATCCCCCCCAATTCTTCCCAGGTCTTGGCTTCACCGCTGAACAGGCGCGCCAGTTGCTCGGTGCTCAGGCGGGTCAGGGGATTGTGTGGATGCAGGATGATCGCCAAGCCATCGATGGCGATGACCTGCTCGGCGCCAGGACTTTTCAGGTCGCCGAGGCTTTCCAGCTCCACCAGCTCGCTGTCCCTGATCGGGCGCGATGAGGCCGCCAGGTCGGCCCGGGTGTTCTTCAGGGCGGCAAAGCCGGTGCTCGAGCCATGGGCGGCCACGTCTATCCGGACCTGGCGGCCTTGGGGCGTCAGGCCGACGATCTGCTGCTCATTGTCCTTGCTGTTTGCCTGGATCTTGATGTCGCGCAGGCCCTGCTGCTCCATCAAGCCCTTGGCCAGTGCCGGGCCGAGCCGTGCCCCAATGGTGTTGGAGCCCTGGATTCGCAGGACCGCCGCGTTATCCGCAACCAGGGGCAGGGCAGCGAATGCCGACCAGGGCAGGGCATAACAAATGAAGCCGATCAGGAACAGGCTGATGGTCCTGCACCAGATATCTCGTTCACTGGCGGAAGCAACGCGGGGCATGGTGGCACTGGCCTTCTATATAGAGGAAGAGGTACGTGCCGGCGAGATTAAGTCAGGGAGGTGACAGGGATGTGACGAAGGGCGCTGGCCTTCAATAAATGGCGAAAGTCCTACGCTATAAATAGCTGTTTTCTCTAGATTTTTTGAGATTTTTCCTAAAGACCAGCCTTTGGGGCATACGTAGAGTGGACAACTTTGTCTGTAGGGGATTGGGGCGACTGCCAACGCGTCATCCCCGCAGATGCCCCGGCAGCGTGGAGCTGCCAGTTCTCGTGACTTTCAAAGGAGTTGCAAATGAGTGCCTGGTTTGAACTGAAGCAGTATGGCAGTGGTGCGTGCAGATTCTTGCTCAAGACAAAGGAGGCGCAGACCATGCTTCAAAGCGACCGCTACCCCTGCCGGGACAGTGCCGAGGCAGCCCTCGGCCTGTTCCGCGCACACTGCTCCTTCGCCGAGCGCTACGTCAAGAAAATTTCGGCGGGCGGCAAGCCTTATTTCAAGCTCAAGTCCGGCAATGAGGTGATCCTCACCAGTCACCTGTACGATTCGGAAGAGTCCCTGGAGAGGGCCATCGGCGAGATTGCCAGCGCCGGTACCACTGACCGAGTCCAGCGCGTCCAGCTGTAAACTGGTAGAAAAAAGCCCATCGTCAGATGGGCTTTTTTGTGCCTGGCAATCAGCTCAGCTCGAGCCAGATCGGCGCATGGTCAGAAGGTTTCTCCATGCCTCGCAGGTCATAGTCGACTCCGGCATCCTTGATCCGTGGCAACAATCCCCGGGAGGCCATGATCAGGTCGATGCGCAGGCCGCGCTTGGGTTCCACCTCGAAGCCGCGGCTGCGATAGTCGAACCAGCTGAAGCGGTCGTCCACCTCAGGGTTCAGGTGGCGGAAACTGTCCACCAGGCCCCAGTTCTTCAAGCGTGCCATCCACTCGCGCTCTTCCGGCAGGAAGCTGCACTTGCCGGTCTTGAGCCAGCGTTTGGCGTTGTCGGCGCCAATGCCGATATCGCAATCTTCCGGGGAAATGTTCACATCGCCCATGACCACCAGGGGCTGCTCATTGTTGAAGCGACTTTCCAGCAACTGTTGCAGGTCGCTGTAGAAGCGCTCCTTGGCGGGGAACTTGGTGGGGTGGTCACGGCTTTCGCCCTGGGGGAAGTAGCCGTTCATGATGGTCACCGGGGTGCCATCGGCATCGGCGAAGGTACCCCAGATGAAACGACGCTGGGCGTCTTCTTCGTCGTTCTCGAAGCCCTTGTGCAGTGCCAGTGGTGCCTGGCGCGAGAGCAGTGCGACACCGTAGTGACCCTTCTGCCCATGGTAGTGCACGTGATAACCCAGCTCCTGGATCTCGGCCAGGGGGAACTGGTCGTCGGCGACCTTGGTTTCCTGCAGGCCGATGACATCGGGCTGGTGTTTGTCGATCAGCGCCGCCAGCTGATGGGGGCGGGCGCGCAGCCCGTTGATATTGAACGAGACGATCTTCATGGTCGGCGGTCCTGGCAAAACAACGATGCTAGCTGACAACGTCCGGATCGACCAGCGTGGCGGCGTCGCCGATGCACTGCTAATGTCCTTGGGCGCGGGAACGATCAGCGGCGCGCAAGGCTCGTAATACAAGTACACGGCCATTTGCGCCGGACCCAAGGGAGTGACCGTCATGCCTGATGCCAGCAATGTCATTGCCGATGTCCATATGCTCGACAGCGGCTATTCCCGTGAAGCGCGGTCGCTGCTCTACCATGCGTATCGCCATGAACCGACGTTCGGCTTCATCTTCGAGTCCGAGCGGGCCGGTTATGAACAGCGGGTGCGGGCCACGGTACGCGAGCTGGTCAAGCAGCACTTCATGCAGGACCTGCCGGCCATTGGCCTGCTGGTCAACGACCGGCTGATCGGCATCGCCCTCATCGCTCCACCACAACGTCGATTGGGGATCACCGAAAGCTGGGCCTGGAGAATGCGCATGGTGCTCAGCACCGGCTTGCGATGCACCCGGCGCTACCTGGACTATCACGATGCCGTCCGGGCCTGCCTGCCTAGCGATGCATTGCATGTTCTGCCGCTGCTGGGAGTGCACCCGCAGTTCCAGGGGCAGCATTTTGGCGAGCAACTGTTGGAGGCCGTGCACAATTGGTGTGCCGTGGACGAGCATTCTCGGGGAGTGGTGCTGGATACCGGCAATCCCCGCTACCTGGCGTTCTACCAGCGCCAGGGTTATCAGGAGATCGGTGAGGTGGCGGTGGGGCCGGTGCGCGAGCATGTGTTTTTCCACCCCAGTCCGCAGCACTTGCAAAGAGCAATGGGCTGAATCGAACTTTCCTTGTCCCTGAGCGCTCTATCGCCCTCCCAAGCTCGTGATAGCATCCGCGCCTATGAAGTTTTCCGGAAGATTTACCAGCGGCTTTTTGCTGTTGTTCACAAGCTGTGCGGCGCTGGCGCAGAGCGAATTGGCTGTCAGGGTAAAACCTGCCAACGATGAGCTTAAGGCCAATATCGAAGGTTATATCGGCGATCTTGGTGATCGAGATGAAGAAGCCCTGCTGAGGTTCAGCCGGGGTGCTGAGGAGCAAGCCAAGAAAGCCGCCCAGGCCCTGGGCTACTACCAGCCATTGATCTCCAGCGAAGTGCGGGGCGGCGACAAGCCGCGCCTGCTGTTGCGCATCGACCCTGGCGAGCCGGTGCACCTGCGGGATGTGACCATTCGTGTCGAAGGCCCGGCAGCCTCCTTCAAGTCCTTTCGTACGCCCGACAGCGAGCAGCTCAAGCCTGGCTCGGTGCTCAACCATGGGCGCTATGAAGATGCCAAGCGCCTGATCCAGAACCAGGCTTCGCGCTATGGCTTTTTCAGTGGGCGCTTTACTCGCCAGCAACTGCGGGTGGACCCCCAGGCCGGTGTGGCGGATATCGAGCTGGTCTACGACAGCGGGCCGCGCTACGCCCTGGGCAAGGTGAGCTTCAGCGGGGATTCGCTGTTCGATGAAGACCTGCTGCGGCGCATGGTGCCGTTCAAATCCGGAACGCCCTATGACTCCGAGCTGATCGCCGATCTCAACCGCGCCCTGCAATCCAGTGGTTATTTCGAGGGGGTGAGGGTAGACGCCGCGCCCACCGCCGCCGAGCACGAGGTGATCCCGGTGGCCGTCCAGCTCGAAACCCGCAAGCCAAGGACCATGGGCCTGGGCCTGGGCTACTCCACCGACGTCGGGCCCCGGGTCAAGGCCAACTGGACCCGGCACTGGGTCAACCCGCAAGGCCACAGCTACGGTTGGGAAGCCGAGGTTTCCCAGCCGCGGCAGAACGTCGGCCTGTGGTACGACATTCCGCTGGACCCACCATTGACCGACAAGCTGCGCTTTGCCGGCGGGTACCAGAACGAAGAAATTTCCGGTACCGACACCCTGAGCAAGCTGGTGACCCTGGGGCCTGAATGGCACAGCAAGTTGCCCAGTGGCTGGCAGCGAGTGGTATCGCTCAAGTACCAACGGGAAGAGTACCGGTTGGGCGACGACTCGGGCTTGAGCAACCTGCTGATGCCGGGCCTCACCTATTCGTACCTGCGCAGTGACAACCGCATCGACCCCCACAATGGCTACCGCATCCAGTTCGATACCAAGCTGGCCAAGGAAGGCTTGGGCTCCGATACCAACCTGTTGTACGGCACGGTCCTGCTCAAGGGCCTGACCACCGTCTGGGACGATCACCGTTTGCTCGGGCGGATCCAGTTCGGCGGCAGTGCCACCAACGGTTACAAGTCGATACCGCCATCCCTGCGCTTCTTCGCCGGTGGCGACCAGAGCGTGCGAGGCTACGACTACCAGAGCCTGTCACCGAAAAACTCCCGGGGCGACCGTATCGGTGGCCGCTACATGATGGCCGGCAGCGTCGAGTATCAGTACTCCGTTGCTGAAAAATGGCGGATCGCGACGTTCATCGACCAGGGCAACTCCTTCGACAAACTGGAGCTGCCGAGCTTGAAGACCGGGGTCGGGGTCGGTGTGCGCTGGGTGTCGCCGGTCGGTCCGATCCGTGTCGACCTGGCTCACGCCATGAATGACGACGGCGGCATACGTTTGCACTTTTCCATGGGGCCAGAGCTTTGACGCGTGGTTTGAAAATAACGTTGCTGGCGATCCTTGCGCTGGTGATCCTGAGCATCCTGGTACTGGCCTCCATTCTCGGGACCCAGGCCGGCAGTCGCTGGGCCCTGGGCCAGGTGCCGGGGCTGAGCGTGGATCGTTTCGAGGGGCGCCTGGGTGGCCAATGGCACGCCGAGCGCCTGCTGTGGGAACTGGATGGCAACCGGGTCGAGATCAATACGGTGCAGTTCGCCTGGTCCCCCGCCTGCCTGTTGCGCATGGCCCTGTGCATCGAACGCCTGGAGGCCGAGCAGGTCAGCCTGCAGTTCGCTCCCGGTAGCGACGACAGCTCCGGGCCCATCAGCCTGCCGGAGTTGCGTCTGCCGCTGGCCATCGAGCTGGGCCAGGTCCGGGTCGGCAGCCTGTTGCTCGATGGCAGCGAGCAACTCAAGGGGCTGCAATTGTCGGCGCATTGGACGGGCGAGGGCATGCGCATCGACACGTTGCATTTGCAGCGTGACGACCTGAGCCTGGAGCTGTCCGGCCTGCTGCAACCCAGTGGCGGCTGGCCCCTGGCGGCCGAGGGCAGGCTGGGCCTGCCAGCCCCTGGCAAAGACCCCTGGAACCTGGCCTTGAAGGTCGACGGCGAGCTGCTCAAGACCCTCACGCTGCACGCCGACAGTAGCGGTTACCTGCAAGGACGGCTGACGGGCGAGCTGCAACCCCTGGTGCAGAACCTGCCGGCCCAGGTGCGGATCACTGCCGATGGCTTCAAGGCCAGTGCCGACTTGCCGGACACGTTGCAACTGAACCAGCTGGAACTCACCGGCAAGGGCGACCTGCACAATGGCTACCTGCTTGAAGGCAAGGCCAGCCTGCCAGCTGAGCAGGGGCCCGTGGCCTTGTCGTTGCAAGGCAAGGTCGACGCCAAGGGCGCGCAGATCTCGACGCTGGAGCTGGTGGCCAACGACAAGCAAAGCCTCAGGCTCGACGGGCAGTTGGATTGGACCGAAGGGTTCGCTGCCGAGGCCCGGCTGGCCTGGCTGGATTTCCCCTGGCATCGCCTTTATCCGTCGATCGACGAACCGGCCGTGGCGTTGCGCAAGTTCAACGCCGAGGTGGCATATCGCGATGGCAATTACCTGGGCAACTTCAAGGGCGACCTGGATGGTCCGGCGGGGGCTTTCAGCCTGGCCAGCCCCTTCAGTGGCGACCTGGGCAAGCTCTACCTGCCGCAATTGCAACTCATTGCCGGCCAGGGCAAGGCCGAAGGGCACCTGAACCTGCAATTTGCCGACGGTGTGGCCTGGGATACGGCCCTGGAACTATCGGCGATCAACCCTGCCTACTGGCTGGCCGAGCTGCCCGGTACCCTGGCCGGCCCGTTGCGCAGCCAGGGCGAACTGAAGAACCAGCAACTCAAGCTCAATGCCGACCTGGACCTCAAGGGACGCCTGCGCGGCCAGCCTGCGGTGCTGCTGGCCAAGGCCGATGGGGCAGGGGAGCAATGGCAACTGGGCAACCTGGACATTCGCCTCGGGGACAACCGGGTCAATGGCTCGGCGAGCCTGCAGCAGAAAATCAGTGGCCAGCTGGATATCAAGATGCCGCGCCTGGGCCAGCTCTGGCCGCAGTTGCGTGGCCAGCTCAACGGTCGACTCGACCTGGCAGGAACCCTCAAGGCCCCGCAGGGCAAGGTGGATCTTTCCGGGCAGCAACTGGCCTTTGCCGATAACCATCTGCAGAGCCTCAAGCTCGATGCCAGCCTCGATGCCGGGCAGAAGGCCCAGCTCGATCTCAAGGGTGGCGGGATCCAGGTCGCAGAGACTTCCCTGGGCACCCTGACCCTGTCGGGCCAGGGCGATATCAAGAAGCAGAAGCTGCAACTGGACCTGCAAGGTCCGCTATTGAAACTGGCCCTGGGCCTGGACGGCGCCCTGGACCAGGGGAACTGGCGTGGGCGCCTGGCCAGCGGCGAAGTGCACAGCGGTGGCCAGGACTGGGCCTTGCAAAGCCCGGCCAAGCTGGAGCGCTTGGCCAGCGGCACGCTCAACTTTGGTGCCCATTGCTGGATCAGCGGTGACGCCAGCCTGTGTGGCGAAGACCAGCGGCTGATGCCCGACCCGAAACTGCGCTATCACCTCAAGCGCTTCCCCATCGACAGCCTGGCCCAGTGGTTGCCCAAGGACTTTGCCTGGAAGGGCCTGCTCAACGCCGATGTGCAGTTGGACTTGCCGGCCAGCGGCCCGAAGGGGCAGATCCTGCTGGATGCCAGTGGCGGTACCTTGCGGGTCAAGGACAAGGACCAATGGCTGGACTTTCCCTATCAGGCCCTCAAGCTCGACGCCCGCCTGGCTCCACGGCGCATCGACACCCAGTTGCAGTTCGTCGGTGGCAAGCTCGGGGAGCTGATGGTCCAGGCCCAGATCAATCCATTACCCAAGAACAAGCCGCTATCGGGTGACTTTCGCCTCAGCGGGTTGGACCTGTCCGTGGCGCGGCCCTTCGTGCCCATGGTGGAGAAGCTCAGCGGCAGCTTGAATGGCAGTGGCCGTTTGTCCGGCAGCCTCCTGGCTCCGCAGGTCAATGGCAATTTGCAGCTGACTGGAGGCCAGGTCTCCGGTTCCGAGCTGCCCACCAGCCTCGAGGATTTGCAGCTTACGGCGCAGATCATGGGGGAGAGCGTACGCCTGGATGGCGGCTGGAAAGGCGGCAAGAACGGGCAGGGCAGCCTGAACGGCAATATCGCCTGGGGCCGCGAACTGCTGGTGGACCTGAATCTCAAGGGGACCCAACTGCCGGTGACGGTCGAGCCCTATGCCGCGCTGGAAGTGGCGCCCGACCTGAAAATCTCGTTGCAGGACAACAAGCTGGCGGTCGTCGGCAAGGTCCTGATCCCCAAGGGACAGATCACCGTGCGTGAACTGCCGCCATCGACGGTCAAGGTTTCCGATGACACGGTGATCGTTGGCCAGCAGGCCGTCGAGGGCAAGGCGCCCATGGCCATGGCGATGAACATCGATGTGGAGGTCGGCCAGGACAAGCTGGCGTTTTCCGGTTTCGGCCTGACCGCCAACCTGCAAGGTCATGTGCATATTGGCGACAACCTGGATACCCGCGGCGAGCTGTGGCTCAACGATGGACGTTATCGCGCCTACGGCCAGCGCCTGACCGTGCGGCGGGCGCGGCTATTGTTCGCCGGGCCGATCGACCAGCCGTACCTGGATATCGAGGCGGTGCGCCAGACCGACAATGTGATTGCCGGGATTCGCTTGAGCGGGAGCGCCGAACAGCCGACGACCCAGATCTTCTCCGAACCGGCCATGGGCCAGGAGCAGGCCCTGTCTTATCTGGTACTGGGGCGGCCACTGAGCTCCAACGGCGAAGACAACAACATGCTGGCCCAGGCCGCCCTTGGCCTGGGTTTGATGGGGAGTGCGGAGCTGACCGGCGGTATCGCCAAGAACCTGGGGATCCAGGACTTCCAACTGGACACCCAGGGCTCTGGTAACGCGACGAGCGTGGTGGCCAGTGGCAGCATCTCCGAGAAGCTCAGCCTGCGCTACGGTGTGGGCGTCTTCGAGCCAGCCAGCACCATTGCCCTGCGCTACAAGTTGAGCAAGAAGGTCTACCTGGAGGCCGCGAGCGGCTTCGCCAGCTCCCTGGACATCTTCTACAAACGCGACTTCTAGCCTCGCGCTCCCTGTCGCCGCCGCATGCGCCAAGGTCCACAGGACCTGTATCGATCCGCAGTGCGGCGGCCCCAGGGCTCTTTCTCGATTGCATTTCCCTGAGGGCTCGCGCAGTGGTTCCTGGCCACTGTGAGCTTGCGTTCATCCTGAAAATAAAGAGCATGCTAATTATTACGTTGACATTCGCTGCCTAGGCAGTAACATCTCGACACATTATCCCTGCCTAGGCAGCTAACGGTGGTCAGATGAAGCATTTCCAGCCGGACAACTTTCACAATTGCCATCTCGGGTTGCTGCTGGGACGTGCGGCCTTGCTCAAGGACCGGATCATCGACACCCACATGGAACCCCATGGCATCACGGCCGCGCAGTTCAAGGTGCTGATCATCATGGCGCAGTTCGATGTCGATACCCCGGCCGAGCTGTGCCGTCACCTGTCGCTGGACAGCGGCTCGATGACCCGCATGCTCGACCGCCTGGAACAAAAGGATTTTCTTGCCCGCAAACGCTCGGAAGGCGATCGGCGCCAGGTGCAACTGTTACTCACGGAAGAAGGACGCAAGCTGGCGGATCGGTTGCCGCACATCGGTGCCGAAGCGATGAACCAGTTGGTGGGGGCGATCACGCCCGAGGAGCTGGGCACGCTAGAGCAGATCCTGAAGAAAATTTTGCTGGCAGCGGGTGACCCGATCACCATCCAGCGGGTAGGTGCTAAATGAGCAGTAAAGTCTTGCGCACGCGTGTCAGCCTGGTGCTCTTGGCCATGAGCCTGGCCGGTTGCGCCAACTACAGCGGCCTGGATACCGAGGGTGTGAGCCTGTCGGCGCAAAGCCTGGCCACCGGCAAGGCCCTGAATGGTGTGTCGCTGTCGCCAGCGGCCTGGCCCCGCGGCGACTGGTGGAAGAGCCTGGGCGACAGCCAGCTCGACGGCCTGATCCAGGAAGCCCTGCGGGACAGCCCGGATATGCAGATCGCCAGTGCCCGGGCCCACCAGGCCAGCGCTGCCGCCTACGCTGCCGATGCTGAAAGAATGCCGACCCTGGATGCCAAGGCCGGTGCCAGCCGTTCGCGCCTGGCTCGTGACCAGGACCCGCGTGGCCAGGGTGGTGCCTACTCCACGGTGCGTAACATCAGCGCCAGCTTCAACTACAACTTCGATCTCTGGGGTGGCCAGCGTGCCGCTTGGGAAGCCGCATTGGGCCAGGCCCGGGCCGCCGAGGTCGATCGCCAGGCCGCCAGCCTGACCCTGGCCGCCGATGTCGCCCGCGCCTACAGCGACCTGGGGCATGCCCATATTGTCCATGACCTGGCCGCCGAGGATCTCAAGCGTACCCGGCAGATGTTGGAACTCAGCCAGCGGCGCCTGAGTGCCGGGATCGACAGTCAATACCAGTATCAACAGACCGAGAGTCTGGAGGCTGGTGCCCAGGCCAGCCTGATCGATGCTGAAAAACAACTGCAGAGCGCGAAGATCGCCCTGGCCGTGCTGCTGGGCAAAGGCCCGGGCCGGGCTGACGAGATCAGCCGGCCGAAAGTCCTGCAAGCCAGTGCCGTGGCCTTGCCATCGACCCTGCCCGCCGAGTTGTTGGGCCGTCGTCCCGACCTGGTGGCGGCCCGTTGGCGTGTGGAGGCAGCGAGCAAGGACATCGATGCCAGCAAGACCCGCTTCTATCCCAACCTCAACCTGAGCGCCAGCGCCGGTGCCGAGTCGTTGCTGGGAGACGCGATGTTCGGCTCGGCCAGCCGGTTCTTCACTATCGCCCCGACGGTCTCGCTGCCGATTTTCGATGGCGGTCGCCTGCGGGCCAGTCTCGACGCCCGGGATGCCGACTATGACCTGGCGGTAGCCCAATACAACAAGACCCTGGTGACGGCCCTGGGGGATGTCAGCGACAGCGTTGCCCAGTTGCGCGACATCGGGCGGCAGATCGGTGCCCAGCAACATGCGACCGATATTGCCCAGGACTCCTACGACACCGTGGTCCAGCGCTACGGCTCCGGCATTGGCAACTATCTGGATGTGCTGAGCATCGAGCAGCAACTGCTGCAGGCCCAGCGCCAGTTGGCCACGCTCAATGCCCAGCAGATCGATCTGTCGATCCAGTTGATGCAAGCCCTGGGGGGCGGCTTCGATGCCCAGAACCTGGCTTCGGCCAGCCCGACCGCCGTCCTGCAGACTCCATAATTCGAGGTATTTGTCATGGCTAACGCCGACACTCAAAACACTGCAAGCACTCCGGACAACGCCAATCCGCGCAAGCGCAAGATGATGCTCCTGGGGTTGACCGCTATCGTCATCCTGGGCGGATTGGGCGTATTCGCCTGGCATGAACTCTATGGCCGCTGGAACGAGAACACCGACGATGCCTATGTGAATGGCAACGTGGTGGAGATCACTCCGCTGGTCACCGGTACCGTGGTCAGCATTGGTGCCGATGATGGCGACCTGGTGCACGAAGGCCAGGTGCTGATCAACTTCGACCCTAACGATGCCCAGGTCGGCCTGCAGAGCGCCGAGGCCAACCTGGCCCGTACCGTGCGCCAGGTGCGCGGCCTGTACAGCAATGTCGATGGCATGCGGGCCCAGGTGGCGGCGCAGAAGGCCGAGGTGCAAAAAGCCCAGGACAACTTCAGCCGCCGCAAGAACCTGGCGGCCAGCGGAGCGATTTCCCAGGAGGAGCTGTCCCATGCCCGGGATGACCTGACCACTGCGCAAAATGCCCTGGCCAATGCCCAGCAGCAACTTGCCACCACCAACGCCCTGGTGGACGACACCGTGGTTTCCAACCATCCGGATGTACAGTCGGCCGCTGCGCAACTGCGCCAGGCCTACCTGAACAATGCCCGCAGCACCCTGATCGCGCCTGTTACCGGTTATGTGGCCAAGCGTACCGTGCAGTTGGGCCAGCGGGTCCAGCCGGGTACGGCCCTGATGGCGGTGATTCCCCTGGACCAGCTGTGGATCGACGCCAACTTCAAGGAAACCCAATTGCGCGACATGCGCATCGGCCAGCCGGTGGACATCGAGGCGGATATCTATGGCAGCGATGTGAAGTACAGCGGTACGGTCGACAGTCTCGGTGCCGGTACTGGCAGTGCCTTCTCCCTGCTACCGGCGCAAAACGCTACCGGTAACTGGATCAAGATCGTGCAACGGGTGCCGGTGCGCATTCATATCAATGCCGAGGAGCTGGCCAAGAACCCGCTGCGGGTTGGCCTGTCGACGGTGGTCAACGTCAACCTGCGGGACCAGAGCGGTCCGGTCCTGGCCCAGCAGCCACCGCAGCAGGCTTCCTTCAGCACCAACGTCTACGACCGTCAGTTGGGCGAAGCCGATGCCTTGATTGCGCGCCTGATCCACGACAACAGCGCGACCCTCGGCAAGACCGCCAAGCGCTGATTCGCCAATCCGCCAGTCTCGGTTGCGCCTAGCGACCGAGGCGCCTGTCCAGTTCCAAGGGATTCGCGATGAGCAATAATGCCTCTTTCACGCCCCCCAGCCTCCTGCTGAGTACC
This sequence comes from Pseudomonas sessilinigenes, assembly GCF_003850565.1. Lineage (NCBI taxonomy): Bacteria > Pseudomonadati > Pseudomonadota > Gammaproteobacteria > Pseudomonadales > Pseudomonadaceae > Pseudomonas > Pseudomonas sessilinigenes. Next base: position 6,343,337 of record NZ_CP027706.1, on the reverse strand, counting down.
ATCGGCCTGTCGCTGGCAACCTTCATGCAAGTGCTCGACACCACTATCGCCAACGTGGCGTTGCCGACCATTTCCGGCAACCTGGGCGTGAGCTCGGAGCAGGGCACCTGGGTGATTACCTCGTTCGCCGTGAGCAACGCTATCGCCTTGCCGTTGACCGGCTGGCTGAGCCGACGTTTCGGTGAAGTGAAGCTGTTCATCTGGGCCACGCTGCTGTTCGTGCTGGCCTCGTTCCTGTGTGGTATTTCCACCTCGATGCCCGAGCTGGTGGGCTTTCGGGTATTGCAGGGAGTGGTGGCCGGTCCTCTTTATCCAATGACCCAGACCCTGCTGATTGCCGTGTACCCTCCGGCGAAACGGGGGATGGCCCTGGCATTGCTGGCGATGGTCACGGTGGTGGCACCGATCGCCGGGCCGATCCTGGGGGGCTGGATCACCGACAGCTACAGTTGGCCCTGGATCTTCTTCATCAACATCCCCATCGGGTTGTTCGCCGCCTGGGTGGTGATGCAGCAGCTCAAGGCGCGGCCGGTGGTCACCAGTCGCCAGCCGATGGACTACATCGGCCTGCTCAGCCTGATCGTCGGGGTCGGGGCGTTGCAGATCGTGCTCGACAAGGGCAACGACCTGGATTGGTTCGAGTCCAGCTTCATCATTATCGGCACGCTGGTCTCGGTGATCGCCCTGGCGGTCTTCGTGATCTGGGAAATGACCGATCGACACCCGGTGGTCAACCTGCGGCTGTTTGCCCACCGCAACTTCCGGATCGGCACCATCGTGCTGGTAGGGGGGTATGCCGGGTTCTTCGGGATCAACCTGATCCTGCCGCAATGGTTGCAGACCCAGATGGGCTACACCGCCACCTGGGCCGGGTTGGCCGTTGCGCCGATCGGGATCCTGCCGGTCGTGATGTCGCCCTTCGTCGGCAAGTACGCCCACCGGTTCGACCTGCGCCTGCTCGCCGGCCTGGCGTTCCTGGCCATTGGCCTGAGCTGCTTCATGCGCGCCGGCTTCACCAACGAGGTGGACTTCCAGCACATCGCCCTGGTGCAGTTGTTCATGGGTATTGGCGTGGCGCTGTTCTTCATGCCGACCCTGAGCATCCTGATGTCGGACCTGCCGCCCCACGAAATTGCCGATGGCGCCGGCCTGGCGACGTTCCTGCGGACCCTGGGCGGGAGCTTCGCGGCATCGCTGACCACCTGGATCTGGATTCGCCGGGCGGACCAGCACCATGCCTATCTGAGCGAGCACATCAGCACCTTCGATCCGGCCACCCGGGATGCCTTGAGCAGCCTGGGCGGGGCGAGCACCAAGGCCTATGCACAACTTGACCAGATCCTCACCAGCCAGGCCTACATGCTGTCCACGGTGGATTACTTCACGTTGCTGGGCTGGAGTTTCATGGGGCTGATCCTGCTGGTGTGGCTGGCCAAGCCGCCGTTCGCCGCCAAGGCGGGGCCGGCATCGGCCGGGCACTGAGGCCTGGCCAAGGCCGGGTGCCAGCCAAGAGCTCGTTGAGTCCGTCACCGGTTCAACCGGCTCTTGGCCAGTCGGCTCCATCACCCGGGCAGCAAGTGCCTAGGGTGAGTCGGGCAGGGCCGGTACGCAGGGCATGAAGTCGAAGGCCGCCAGGTGGAAGCCTTGTTCATCCACTTGCAACGCCCAACCCTGTCGATCCCAGTCGCCCAGTACGATGCGCTTGGCCGCTTGCTCGCCGATTTGCAGCTTGTGGATCGCCGGACGATGGGTATGGCCATGCACCAGGGTGCGTACACCGTGCTGTTGCATCACCCTCGGTACTTCGTCGGGGGTCACATCGACAATATCGTTGGCCTTCATGCGGGTCTGCGCCCGGCTTTCGTTGCGCAGCTTGCGTGCCAGCTTGTGCCGGGTGCGCAGTGGCAGGTTTCGCAAGATCCACAGGCTCAGCGGGTTGCGCAGGTAACGGCGCATGCGCTGGTAAGCCTCGTCCCGAGTGCACAGGCTGTCACCGTGCATCAGCAGCACCGGTTCGCCGTAGAACTCGACGACGCTGGGGTCCTTGAGCAGGGTGGCGCCGGCGGCCTTGCAGAAGGCCTTGCCGAGCAGGAAGTCGCGATTGCCATGCATCAGGAAGACTTGCGTACCGCTGTCGCTCAGTTCCCGCAATGCCTGGCAGATAGAAAGCTGGTAGGGGGTCATGGCATCGTCGCCGATCCATACCTCGAAGAAGTCGCCGAGGATGTACAGCGCCTCGGCGCCGCGGGCGCGGCCACCGAGTAAATCCAGAAACGCCCGGGTGATGTCCGGGCGTTGCTCTTCCAGATGCAGGTCTGAAATCAGCAGTATCACTCAATGATCTCGGCTTTCTCGATGATCACGTCTTCTGCGGGTACGTCCTGGTGGCCGGCCTTCATGGTGGTGGCCACGCCCTTGATCTTGTCGACCACTTCGGTACCGGCGATCACCTTGCCGAATACTGCGTAGCCCCAGCCCTGCACGGTCTTGCCGCTGTGGTTGAGGAAGCTGTTGTCGGTGACGTTGATGAAGAACTGCGCGGAGGCCGAATGCGGCTCCATGGTGCGGGCCATGGCGATGGTGTACTTGTCGTTGGAAAGGCCGTTGTCCGCTTCGTTCTGGATGCTTGGACGCTTGTCTTTCTTCTCTTTCATGCCAGGTTCGAAACCACCGCCCTGGATCATGAAGTTACCGATGACGCGGTGGAAGACGGTGTTTTCATAGTGACCGGCTTTCACGTATTCGACGAAGTTGGCCACGGTCAACGGGGCTTTCTCGGCGTTCAGTTCCAGCACGATCTCGCCGTGGTTGGTGGTCAGTTTGACTTGGGTCATGGTCGGTACTCTTTATAAGGAAAGCGTTTTCAAGAAATCTTCGGGGCCGGGACAGGCAAGCGGTCCGGACCGATCTGGCGCATCCTGCGGCCAAGGAGCGCAGTTTAGCCTGAGAGCCGCGAATTTCGAGGTGGTTTTTTAACTTGCCTGCTATTAATAGCCGCAGTTTTAAAGCTGCGCTCTGTCAGGCACTTGACAGCATCGGCTATGATATCCGTTTTGATTTATCAGGCCGCATCCGGCCGCGCACTTGTACGTTCAAGGATCCTATGAGCAAGCCCACTGTCGACCCTACCTCCAATTCCAAGACTGGACCGGCCGTACCGGTCAACTTCCTGCGCCCGATCATCCAGGCGGACCTGGATTCGGGTAAACACTCTCAGATCGTGACCCGCTTCCCGCCGGAGCCCAACGGCTACCTGCACATCGGTCATGCCAAGTCGATCTGCGTGAACTTCGGCCTGGCCCAGGAATTCGGCGGCGTCACCCACCTGCGTTTCGACGATACCAACCCGGCCAAGGAAGACCAGGAGTACATCGACGCCATCGAGCGCGACGTCAAGTGGCTGGGCTTCGAGTGGGCCGGTGAAGTGCGCTATGCCTCGCAATATTTCGACCAGTTGCACGATTGGGCGGTGGAGCTGATCAAGGCGGGCAAGGCCTATGTCGACGACCTGACTCCCGAGCAGGCCAAGGAATACCGTGGCACCCTCACCGAGCCGGGCAAGAACAGCCCGTTCCGCGAGCGCTCGGTGGAAGAGAACCTGGACTGGTTCGCCCGCATGAAGGCCGGCGAGTTCAAGGATGGTGAACGCGTACTGCGGGCCAAGATCGACATGGCCTCGCCGAACATGAACCTGCGCGACCCGATCCTCTACCGCATTCGCCATGCCCATCACCACCAGACCGGTGACAAGTGGTGCATCTACCCGATCTACGACTTCACCCACGGTCAGTCGGACGCCATCGAAGGCATCACCCATTCGATCTGCACCCTGGAGTTCGAAAGCCATCGTCCGCTGTACGAGTGGTTCCTGGACAACCTGCCGGTGCCGTGCAAACCGCGCCAGTACGAGTTCAGCCGCCTGAACCTGAACTACACCATCACCAGCAAGCGCAAGCTCAAGCAACTGGTGGACGAGCAGCACGTCAACGGCTGGGACGACCCGCGCATGTCGACCCTGTCGGGCTTCCGCCGTCGTGGCTACACCCCCAAGTCGATCCGTAACTTCTGCGAGATGATCGGCACCAACCGTTCCGACGGCGTGGTGGATTTCGGCATGCTGGAGTTCAGCATCCGTGACGACCTCGACCAGAGCGCCCCGCGTGCCATGTGCGTGCTGCGCCCGTTGAAGGTGGTGATCACCAACTACCCGGAAGGCCAGGTCGAGAACCTCGAGCTGCCGCGTCACCCGAAAGAAGACATGGGCGTGCGCGTGCTGCCATTCGCCCGTGAAATCTACATCGATCGCGACGACTTCATGGAAGAGCCGCCAAAAGGCTACAAGCGCCTGGAGCCGGCCGGTGAAGTGCGCCTGCGTGGCAGCTACGTGATCCGCGCCGACGAGGCGATCAAGGATGCCGACGGCAACATCGTCGAACTGCGCTGCTCCTACGATCCGGACACCCTGGGCAAGAACCCGGAGGGCCGCAAGGTCAAGGGCGTGATCCACTGGGTGCCGGCCGCCGCCAGCGTCGAGTGCGAAGTACGCCTGTACGATCGCCTGTTCCGTTCCTCGAACCCGGAGAAGGCCGAGGACGGCGCCAGTTTCCTGGACAACATCAACCCTGACTCCCTGCAAGTGCTCACTGGTTGTCGTGCCGAACCCTCGTTGGGCAACGCACAGCCGGAGGACCGTTTCCAGTTCGAGCGCGAAGGCTACTTCTGCGCGGATATCAAGGACTCGAAACCAGGTGCCCCGGTATTCAACCGTACCGTGACCCTGCGCGACTCCTGGGGTCAGTGATTCAGTCAAGGAACTAACGTGCTAACGATCTACAACACGCTCACCAAGAGCAAAGAAGTCTTCAAGCCCCTGGATGGCAACAATGTGCGCATGTACGTGTGCGGGATGACCGTGTACGACTACTGCCACATCGGCCACGGCCGCAGCATGGTCGCCTTCGACCTGGTGACCCGCTGGTTGCGTTTCAGCGGCTACAACTTGACCTACGTGCGCAACATCACCGATATCGAAGACAAGATCATCAATCGGGCACGGGAGAACGGCGAGCCGTACAACGCGTTGACCGAGCGCATGATCACGGCCATGCACGAGGACGAGGCCCGGCTGAACATCAAGAAGCCGGACCTGGAGCCACGGGCCACGGATCATATCCCTGGCATGCTGAGCATGATCCAGACCTTGATCGACAAGGGTTATGCCTACGCGCCTGGCAATGGTGACGTGTACTACCGCGTCGCCAAGTTCATGGGCTACGGCAAGCTGTCGCGCAAGAAGATCGAGGACCTGCGCATCGGTGCGCGGATCGAGGTCGACGAAGCCAAGCAGGACCCGCTGGACTTCGTCCTGTGGAAGGCCACCAAGCCGGGCGAGCCGAGCTGGGAGTCGCCGTGGGGCGCCGGGCGTCCGGGCTGGCATATCGAGTGCTCGGTGATGTCCACCTGCTGCCTGGGCGAGACCTTCGACATCCATGGCGGTGGCAGCGATCTGGAGTTCCCGCACCACGAGAACGAGATCGCCCAGAGCGAGGCAGCCACCGGCAAGACCTACGCCAATGCCTGGATGCACTGCGGCATGATTCGCATCAACGGCGAGAAGATGTCCAAGTCCTTGAACAACTTCTTCACCATTCGCGACGTGCTCGACAAGTACCATCCGGAGGTGGTGCGCTACCTGCTGGTGTCCAGCCACTACCGCAGCGCGATCAACTACTCGGAAGACAACCTCAAGGACGCCAAGGGCGCCCTGGAGCGGTTCTACCACGCGCTCAAGGGCCTGCCGAAAGTGGCCCCTGCCGGCGGCGAGGCCTTCGTCGAGCGTTTCACCCAGGTGATGAACGACGACTTCGGTACCCCGGAAGCCTGTGCCGTGCTGTTCGAGATGGTGCGCGAGATCAACCGCCTGCGTGAGAGCGACCTCGATGCGGCGGCTGGCCTGGCGGCCCGCTTGCGGCAACTGGCCGATGTGCTGGGCGTATTGCAGCTGGAGGCCGAGGACTTCCTGCAGGCCGGTGCTGGTGATCGGGTCGATGCAGAGCAGGTCGAGGCGCTTATCCAGGCTCGCCTGGCGGCTCGTGCCAACAAGGACTGGGCCGAATCCGACCGAATCCGCGACCAGATCACCGCCATGGGCGTGATCCTGGAAGATGGCAAGGGCGGCACTACCTGGCGCCTGGCTGACTGAGCCGACGTTCGCTACAACAAGAAACCCGCCTGGCGCGGGTTTTTTGTTGCCTGTTGAATGCTGCCTGCTGGCTCAGGCCAGCGAAGCGAGGCGTTACACCGTGTCGGGATAGCGCTCCACCAGGCGTATCAGGGTAGTGGCCTGGGCATTGGGGGTAGCGCGGCCCTGTTCCCAGTTCTCCAGGGTACGGGTGTTGGTGCGCAGGGACATGGCGAATACCGAGCGCGAGAGGTTGAGTTGCTGGCGGATATTCATCACCTCGGCGGCGGTGCTTGGGAAGAGGGGAGGGCGGGGCGCCGGAAATGCAAAACGGCACCCGAAGGTGCCGTTCTGTGTGGAGCGTTGTCGCTTGGGCGATCAGCCCGCCAGGCCGGAATGCTGGACCAGGGTCAGCAGTGGCTGCGGGTACACGCCGAGGAAGAACGCCAGCACCGCGATGGCCAGCAGCATGACGCCACCGGCTTTCTGTTCCCAGTGCAGCTGGGCATCGACGCGACGCAGGTTCGGCTCGATCAGGTACAGGGTGACCATCACGCGCAGGTAGTAGAACACGCCGATGGCGCTACCCAGGATCAGCGAGCCTACCAGCCACCATTGGTGCGCTTCGACACCGGTGGCGATGATGTAGAACTTGCCGATGAAGCCCGCGGTCAGCGGGATACCGGCCAGGGACAGCATCATCACGGTGAGCACGGCGGTCAGGTACGGACGGCGCCAGAACAGGCCGCGGTACTCGTACAGGGCGTCGGCGTCGCGACCTTTGTAGGGCGAGGACATCAGGGTGATCACGCCGAAGGCGCCGAGGCTGGTGATCACGTAGGTGACCAGGTACACGCCGATGGCTTCCATCGCCAGGCCCTTGCTCGCCACCAGGGCGATCAGCAGGTAACCGAAGTGGGCGATGGACGAGTAACCCAGCAGGCGCTTGAGGTTGCTCTGGGTCAGTGCCAGCAGGTTACCCACCAGGATCGAGGCAATGGCGATCACGGTCAGGACGTTGCTCAGGACGCCGCTGCTGGCCACTGGCGACAGCTGGAACAAGCGCACCAGCACGGCGAACACCGCGACCTTGCTGGCGGTGGCCAGGAAGGCCGCCACCGGAGCCGGGGCTCCTTCGTAGACGTCCGGGGTCCACAGGTGGAAGGGCACCAGCGACAGCTTGAACGCCAGGCCGATCAGCATCATGCCCAGGCCCAGTTGCGCCAGCGGGCTTGGCAGGCCGGTGGCCGCCAGGGCATGGCCGATGCCACTGAAGCTCAGGCTGCCGGCTTCTGCGTAGAGCAGGGCCATGCCGAACAACAGGAAGCCCGAGCCGGCGGCCGACAGCACCATGTACTTGATGCCGGCTTCCAGGGAGCGCTTGTTGAAGAAGGCATAGGCCACCAGGCCGTAGACCGGTACCGACAGCAGTTCCAGGCCGATGAACAGGCCGGCCAGGTTCTGCGCGCTGACCAGCACCAGGCCACCGGCGGCGGCCAGGAGGATCAGCAGGTACAGCTCTTCGCGGTTGCCCGGGTAACCGCTGCCACCATCGCCCAGGTAGGCGTGGGCCAGGGTGACGCAGGCCAGGGTGGCCACCAGGATCAGGGCCATGTACAGGCAGGCGAACTGGTCGATCTGCAACAGCGGCGTGACCGCCAAGGGTGCCACTTTCAGCACCGGGAAGATCGACAGCAATGCCAGGTTCAGACCCGCCACCGAGAGGAGGAAGGTCTGGGAGTGGTTGCGACGCCAGGCGATCGCCAACATCACCACCACAAGGGTGGCGCTGGTGATCAACAGCGGCGCCAGGGCGATAAAGTGTTGAATCGTAAAGTCCATAGCGCTCTTACCGGGCCGAAGCGAGTTGAGTGAAGGCGGTGCTGAGCCATTGCTGCACGCCATGCATGGTGGCGGCAGAGGTATCGAGGAACGGTTGCGGGTACACGCCGATGTAGATCAGCAGTACCGCCAGTCCCAGCACCATGATCAGTTCGCGAGCATCCATGCCGTGCAGCACCGCATCCGACTTGGACGGGCCGAAGTAGGCACGGTGGATCATGATCAGCGAGTAGACCGAGCCGAACACCAGGCCAGAGGTGGCGATCGCGGTGATCCATGGCGCGCTGACGAAGGTACCGATCAGGATCAGGAACTCGCCGACGAAGTTGCCGGTGCCCGGCAGGCCCAGGGAGGCGGCTGCGAAGAACAGGCTGATGGCCGGCAGGTAGGCGATACGCGACCACAGGCCGCCCATTTCACGCATGTCGCGAGTATGGGTGCGCTCGTACAGCTGGCCGCTGAGGATAAACAGCGCGGCTGCCGAAACACCGTGGGCCAGCATCTGGATCACCGCGCCTTGCAGGGCTTGCTGGCTGCCGGAGTAGATGCCGATCAGCACGAAGCCCATGTGGGACACGCTGGAGAAGGCGATCAGGCGCTTGATGTCGGTCTGGGCGAAGGCCAGGAAGGCACCGTAGAAGATGCCGATCAGGCCCAGGGTCATGGCGATCGGTGCGAACTCCGCCGAAGCGTTGGGGAACAACGGCAGGGCGAAGCGCAGCAGGCCATAGGCCGCGGTCTTGAGCAGGATACCGGCCAGGTCCACGGAACCGGCGGTCGGTGCCTGGGCGTGAGCGTCAGGCAGCCAGGAGTGGAACGGCACCACCGGCAGCTTCACCGCGAAGGCGATGAAGAAGCCGAGCATCAGGATGTACTCGGTGGCGGTGGACATCTTGGTCTTCAGCAACTGGGCGTAATCGAAGGTGATCACCCCGGTGTTGTTGAAGTTGACCAGCACCAGGCCCAGGATCGCCACCAACATGATCAGGCCGGAAGCCTGGGTGAAGATGAAGAACTTGGTCGCCGCGTAGATCCGGGTCTTCTTGCCATCGGCCGAGCTATGACCCCAGAGCGCGATGAGGAAGTACATCGGCACCAGCATCATTTCCCAGAAGAAGAAGAACATGAACAGGTCCAGCGCCAGGAACACGCCGACAACGCCGCCCAGGATCCACATCAGGTTCAGGTGGAAGAAGCCCACGTGACGCTCGATTTCTTTCCAGGAGCAGAGTACCGAGAGGATACCCAGCAGGCCGGTCAGCAGGATCATCAACAGCGACAGGCCGTCCAGGGCCAGGTGCACGTTGATGCCGAAGCGCTGGATCCACTGGTGCTTGAACTCGATGGCCCAAGTTGGATCGGCGCCAGGCGCCGGAGCAAATGAATAGTTACCGTGGGCCCACAGCCAGAGGCCGAGGGCGAGTTCCAGGGTCATGGTCAACAGCGCAATCCAGCGGGGGAGGGTGGCGCCGAAGCGCTCACCCAGCCAGCACAGCAGGCCGCCGATGAAGGGGATCAGGATTAGCCAAGGCAGAATCATGACGGGCTCAATTCCTTTCGCAAGTTCGCAAGGTTCATATCAGACCGCTACCAGCACAATGGCACCGATGACCAGCACGGCACCGGCGGCCATCGAAGCGGCGTACCAACGCAGTTGACCGGTTTCGGTACGGCTCAGGGAGTTGTGGCCCCCCTTGGCCATACGCGGGATCAAACCGATGGTCTGATCGAGCGGGTCCTTGCGCAGTACATGGCTGATCGCCAGGTATGGCTTGACGAACAGTTTGTCGTAGATCCAGTCGAAGCCCCAGGCGGCGAACCACCAGGCCGAGAGCAGACGCCCGATGCCGCTGTTGGCGATGGCGGTTACCACGCGACGCTTGCCAAGGAACAACAGGGCAGCCAGCAGGATACCGGCCAGGGCGATGGCGCCCGAGGCGATTTCCAGGCTGTGCTTGGCTTCGCCGCCAGCATGGCCGGCGCTCAGAGGCAGCACGTCGTGCAGGGGCGGAGTGATCATCGCGCCGATACCGGTGGACAGCACGATCAGCACCACCAGCGGCAGCCAGTGGGAAATGCCGTGGCCGGCGTGGGCTTCGGTCTTGGCTTCACCGTGGAAGGCGATGAAGATCAGGCGGAAGGTGTACAGCGAGGTCATGAACGCACCCACCAGGCCGGCATACAGCAGGCCTTGGTTGCCGCTGGCGAAGGCTTCCCAGAGGATCTCGTCCTTGGAGTAGAAGCCGGCGGTCACCAGAGGCAGGGCCGCCAGGGCCGCACCACCGACGATGAAGCTGGCGTAGGCCAGGGGCAGTTTCTTCCACAGGCCGCCCATCTTGAAGATGTTCTGCTCGTGGTGGCAGGCCACGATCACCGCACCGGAGGCCAGGAACAGCAGGGCCTTGAAGAAGGCGTGGGTCATCAGGTGGAAGATCGCGCCATCCCAGGCACCCACGCCCAGGGCCAGGAACATGTAGCCGATCTGGCTCATGGTCGAGTAGGCGAGGATGCGCTTGATGTCGGTCTGTACCAGCGCGGCGAAGCCGGCCAGTACCAGGGTCACGCCGCCGACCAGGCCCACCAGGTGCAGGATTTCCGGCGCCAGGGTGAACAGGCCGTGGGTACGGGCGATCAGGTAGACACCCGCGGTCACCATGGTCGCGGCGTGGATCAGTGCCGAAACCGGGGTCGGGCCTGCCATCGCGTCCGCCAACCAGGTCTGCAGCGGCAGCTGGGCCGATTTACCGACCGCGCCGCCGAGCAGCATCAGGGTCGCCAGGGTGATCCAGAAGTCACCTGCCTGGAACTTCTGCGGCGCTGCCACCAGCAGTTCCTGGACGTTCAGGGTGCCCAGTTGCTGGAACAGGATGAACAGGCCGATGGCCATGAACACGTCGCCGATACGGGTGACGATGAAGGCCTTGAGTGCGGCGTTACCGTTGTTGCGGTTGCTGTAGTAGAAACCGATCAACAGGTACGAGCACAGGCCCACGCCTTCCCAACCGAAGTAGATGAACAGCAGGTTATCGCCGAGGATCAGGAACAGCATGCTGGCGATGAACAGGTTGGTGTAGGAGAAGAACCGCGAGTAGCCGGCTTCGCCACGCATGTACCAGGACGCGAAGAGGTGGATCAGGAAGCCGACGCCGGTGACCACGCCGAGCATGGTCACCGACAGGCCATCCAGGTACAGGGTGAAGTTCGGCGCGAAGCCGTCCACCGACATCCACTGCCATAGCAGCTGGCTGTACGCGCCGCCTGCTGGCGGGGCGACATTGAACTGCCAGATCACGTAGGCGGCGGTGGCGGCCGAGAGGCCTACCGAGCCTACGCCGATCAGCGCGGACAGGTTCTCCGAGAACCGCCCGCGGGAGAACGACAGCAGCAGGAAGCCGATCAGGGGGAAGACGAAAGTCAGGAAGAGAAGGTTCATCCGCGCATCTCACTGGCAGCATCGATGTCGAGAGTGTGGAAGCGGCGATACAGCTGCAGCAGGATCGCCAGGCCAATACTGGCCTCGGCGGCTGCCAGGCTGATCACCAGGATGAACATCACTTGTCCATCCGGCTGCGCCCAGCGGGCGCCAGCGACGATGAAGGCCAGTGCCGAGGCGTTCATCATCACTTCCAGGCTCATCAACACGAAGAGGATGTTACGGCGGACCATCAGGCCGACCAGACCGAGGCAGAACAGGATGCCGGCAACCGCCAGCCCATGCTCGAGAGGGATAGTAGGCATCGTATTACTCCTTCGCCTCGTTGCGGCCCAAGTGGAACGCCGTGACGGCTGCGGCGAGCAGCAACATCGAGGCGAGTTCGACCACCAGCAGGTAAGGACCGAACAGGCTGATGCCCACGGCCTTGGCGCCTACGGTGGTTTGACCGATACCGGCACCGCTCTGGTGGCTGAACAGGACGTACAGCAGTTCGGCCAGCAGCAGGGCAGCGAGGATCACCGGCCCGATCCAGATGCCCGGCTTGAGCCAGATACGCTCTTGCTGGACGGCAGCCGGACCGAGGTTGAGCATCATCACCACGAATACGAACAGCACCATGATGGCGCCGGCGTAGGCGATCACTTCCAGGGCTCCGGCGAACGGCGCGCCGAGGCTGAAGAAGGTCATCGCCACGGCAATCAGCGAAATGATCAGGTAGAGCAGGGCGTGCACAGGGTTGGTATTGGTCACCACACGAAGCGTGGAGACCACCGCAACACCTGACGCGAAATAGAAAGCGAATTCCATCGTTCTTCCTTAAGGCAGCAAGCTCTTCACGTTGATCGGCTCGGCTTCGTTCTGCGCGGTGCCTTTGGGCTTACCGGCAATGGCCATACCTGCAACACGATAGAAGTTGTAATCAGGGTTCTTTCCGGGACCGGAGATCAGCAGATCTTCCTTCTCGTAAACCAGGTCCTGACGTTTGAACTCGGCCATCTCGAAATCCGGTGTCAGCTGGATCGCGGTGGTCGGACAGGCTTCCTCGCAGAGACCACAGAAAATGCAGCGCGAGAAGTTGATGCGGAAGAAGTCCGGGTACCAGCGACCGTCTTCGGTTTCAGCTTTTTGCAGCGAGATGCAGCCCACCGGGCAGGCCACCGCGCACAGGTTGCAGGCTACGCAGCGCTCTTCGCCGTCGGGATCGCGGGTCAGTACGATGCGACCACGGTAGCGGGGCGGCAGGTACACCGGCTCTTCCGGGTATTGCAGGGTGTCGCGCTTGCGAAAGCCATGGCCGAAGACCATGACCAGGCTGCGCAACTGGGTACCAGTACCCTTCACGATGTCGCCAATATATTTGAACATGGGTCAAATCCTCACTGGGCCGCAACGGCTGGCGCGTTGTAGAGCACGAGCGCAGCGGTCACCAGCAAATTGATCAGGGTCAGCGGCAGGCAGAACTTCCAGCTGAAGTCCATCACCTGGTCATAGCGTGGGCGCGGGATCGAGGCGCGCAGCAGGATGAACAGCATGATGAAGAACGCGGTTTTCAAAGCGAACCAGACGAAGGACAGTTGCGGCAGGATGCCGAACGGACCGTGCCAGCCACCGAAGAACAGGGTGACCAGCAGTGCCGAGATCAAGATGATGCCGATGTATTCGCCAACGAAGAACATGCCCCACTTCATGCCGGCATATTCAATGTGGTAACCGTCGGCCAGTTCCTGTTCCGCTTCGGGCTGGTCGAAGGGGTGACGGTGAGTCACGGCCACGCCTGCGATGAAGAAGGTACAGAAGCCGAAGAACTGCGGAATGATGAACCACAGGTTCTGCGCCTGGTACTCGACGATGTCGCGCATGTTGAACGAACCGACCTGGGCCACGATGCCCATCAGCGCCAGGCCCATGAACACTTCGTAGGACACGGTCTGGGCCGAGGCACGCAAGCTGCCCAGCAGGGCGAACTTGTTGTTGCTCGACCAGCCGGCGAACAGCACCGCGTAGACCGACAGGCCAGCCATGGCGAAGAAGAACAGCAGGCCGATGTTCAGGTCCGCGACACCCCAGGTCGGGGTGATCGGGATGATCGCGAAGGCGATCAACAGGGCGCTCATGGCCACCACCGGTGCCAGGGTGAAGATCACCTTGTCGGCGAACGGCGGGGTCCAGTCTTCCTTGAAGAACATCTTCAGCATGTCGGCAGCGATCTGGAACATGCCGAACGGGCCAACGCGGTTCGGACCGTAGCGGTCCTGCCACCAGCCCAGCAGGCGACGTTCGACGAAGCTCAGCAGCGCACCGGCGATCACCACCGCCAGCAGGATGACGATCGCCTTGACGACCGTGAGGATCACGTCGATCACTTCAGGGGTAAACCAACTCATTGCGCCGCCTCCTGCAGACCGTCAACGGAAAAGCCTGCGAACGCCGGAGGAATCCCGGCCAGACCGACTGGCAAGGCCACCAGGCCAGCACCCAGCTCTTCGTTGATCCGCAGTGGCAGGCGCAGGGTCTGGCCAGCCAGGTTCAACGCGAGCATGGCGCCATCGTTGACACCCAGGCGGTCGGCCTCGGACTTGGCCAGGGCCACGTAGGCGGCTGGAATGCGTTCTTGTACCGGAGCGGCCTTCGAGGAGTTCTCCTCGCTGCCGAACAGGTGGTAGAACGGCACGGCCTGCCAGGTGCCCTGGGCCGGGGAGAAGGCCTTCGGTGCGCTGGCGAACCAGCTCAGGCGATCGCCCTGGCTTTCGATCAGGCGGGTACCCGGATCACCGGCGCGCAGGTGGCCGCCGACTTCGTCCTGGAACTTGTTCCAGGCTTGCGGCGAGTTCCAGCCCGGCGACCAGGCGAATGGCACTTGCGAACGCGGCTCGGCGGAGCCCGAGTAACCTTCCATGGAGTAGGCGAAGGCGGTATCCGGGTCTTGCGGAGTACGCGGTTCGTGCACGCTCTGGTTGGCGCGCATGGCGGTCCGGCCGCTGTAGCGCAGCGGTTCGCGGGCCAGCTTCATGCCCTTGATGCGGAACGCAGCGGACGGCGCGGCATCGACGATGCTGGCCAGTTGCGTGTTGCTCGCGGCGCAGGCAGCGGTTACCTGGTCCAGCTGGGTCCAGTCCACCGGCTTGTTCAGCAGGGTGCTGCGAAGGGCGTGCAGCCAGCGCCAGCCTTCGTGGACCATGATGCTGGCGTCCAGGTAGGTCGGGTCGAAGACCTGGAAGAAGCGCTGGGCGCGGCCTTCCTGGCTGACCAGGGTGCCATCGCCTTCGGCGAAGCTCGCTGCGGACAGCACCAGGTGCGCGCGTTCCACGGTAGCGGTCTGCTGGTGGTCGGCCACGATCACCACCTTGGCGGCGCTCAATGCGGCATCCACCTTGGCGGCGTCGGTGCGGGTGTACAGGTCGTTTTCCAGGACCACGATGGCGTCGGCACGGCCGTCGATCACCGCTTGCAGGGCCGCGTCCACCGATTCGCCACCAAGCATGGCCAGGCCGAGGCTGTTGGCCTCTGGCACCACCAGGCTGATGGAGCCGGCCTTGTCGCGCAGCTTCAGGGCCTTGGCGATGTTGGCCGCGGCCTCGATCAGTGCCTTGGAGCCCAGGGAGGTACCGGACACGATCAGCGGGCGCTTGGCTGCCAGCAGGGCATCGGCGATGCGCTGGGCCAGTTCCTGGGCTTCGCGGTCCAGGCCTTCCACTGCCGGCGCGCTGGCGTCTATGGCGTGGGCCACGGCGAAGCCGATGCGGGCCAGGTCGTCGGGAGCGGCGTGCACACACTCTTCAGCGACGTCGTCGAGGCGGGTTGCAGCCAGGCTGGCGATGAACAGCGGGTTCAGCGCGTGCTGGCCGATGTTCTTCACCGCGGCGTCGAGCCATGGCTGGACGCGCATGGCGTCGGCCATTTCCTCGGCCTTGCCCTTGACCGACTGGCGCAGGGCCAGTGCCATGCGGGCGGCGGTCTGGGTCAGGTCCTCGCCGAGGACGAACACCGCGTCGTGGTCTTCGACTTCACGCAGGTTGGGAATCGGCAGCGGGCTGTCCTTGAGCACTTGCATCGCCAGGCGGATGCGCTCCAGCTCGCTGGCTTCGATGCCAGAGTAGAAGTGCTCGGCGCCGACCAGTTCCAGCAACGCATAGTTGCTTTCCAGGCTGGCGCGTGGCGAGCCGATACCGACGATGTTGCGTCCGCGCAGCAGGTCGGCAGCCTGGTCCAGGGCCTGGTCCAGGTTCAGCTGGGTGCCGTCGGCCAGGCGTGGCTGGCGAGGGCGGTCCTTGCGATTGACGTAGCCATAACCGAAGCGGCCACGGTCGCAGAGGAAGTACTGGTTGACCGAACCGTTGAAGCGGTTCTCGATGCGTCGCAGTTCACCGTAGCGCTCGCCGGGGCTGATGTTGCAGCCGCTGGAGCAGCCATGGCAGATGCTCGGCGAGAACTGCATGTCCCACTTGCGGTTGTAGCGCTCGGAGTGGGTCTTGTCGGTGAACACACCGGTCGGGCAGACCTCGGTGAGGTTGCCGGAGAATTCGCTTTCCAGCACGCCATCTTCGACGCGACCGAAGTACACGTTGTCGTGGGCGCCGTAGACACCCAGGTCGGTGCCGCCAGCGTAATCCTTGTAGTAGCGCACGCAGCGATAGCAGGCGATGCAGCGGTTCATCTCGTGGGCGATGAACGGGCCGAGCTCCTGGTTCTGGTGGGTACGCTTGGTGAAACGGTAGCGGCGCTCGTTGTGGCCGGTCATTACCGTCATGTCCTGCAGGTGGCAGTGACCGCCTTCCTCGCACACTGGGCAGTCGTGCGGGTGGTTGGTCATCAGCCATTCGACGACGCTGGCGCGAAACGCCTTGGACTCCTCGTCTTCGATGGAGATCCAGGTGCCGTCGGAGGCAGGGGTCATGCAGGACATGACGATACGACCGCGGGTGTCGTTCTCGTCGGTGTACTGCTTGACCGCACACTGCCGGCAGGCGCCGACGCTACCGAGCGCCGGGTGCCAGCAGAAATAGGGGATGTCGAGGCCGAGTGACAGACAAGCCTGTAGCAGGTTGTCCGCACCGTTGACTTCGAGCGCTTTGCCGTCTACGTGGATAGTGGCCATGGTTCAAAGTTCTTCGTTGGCCCGCGTGAGCGGGCGTGGCTAATGGAAATCGGTGGGCCTGCGGCCCGCACCGAACGAGTCGGGCGGGCCGCGAGGCCGGCGGATGGCACGGACCATCCGCGATTCATCTTGTTATGCGCCGACCACGATCGGCTTGGCCAGGTTCGGGCGCAGGGCGTCGCCAGCACTTGCTGGAGCGACACCGGCCTCGAACTCGGACCGGAAATACTTGATGGCACTGCCCAATGGCTCGACGGCACCCGGTGCGTGAGCACAGAAGGTACGGCCTGGGCCGAGGAAGTTGACCAGGCCCAGCAGGGTCTCGATGTCTTCGGCGCGGCCTTGGCCTTTTTCCAGGGCGCGCAGCATCTTCACGCTCCATGGCAGGCCGTCGCGGCACGGGGTGCACCAGCCGCACGACTCGCGGGCGAAGAACTCTTCCATGTTGCGCAGCAAGGACACCATGTTGACGCTGTCGTCCACCGCCATGGCCAGGCCGGTACCCATACGGGTGCCCACCTTGGCAATGCCGCCGGCGTACATTTGCGCATCCAGGTGCTCGGGCAGCAGGAAGCCGGTACCGGCGCCGCCTGGCTGCCAGCACTTGAGCTTGAAGCCATCGCGCATGCCGCCGGCGTAGTCTTCGAACAGCTCGCGGGCGGTAACGCCGAACGGCAGTTCCCACAGGCCCGGGTTCTTCACCTTGCCGGAGAAGCCCATCAGCTTGGTGCCATGGTCTTCGCTGCCTTCGCGGGCCAGCGACTTGTACCAGTCGTTGCCGTTGGCGACGATGGCCGGCACGTTGCACAGGGTCTCGACGTTGTTCACGCACGTCGGCTTGCCCCACACGCCGACGGCGGCAGGGAAGGGCGGCTTGGAGCGCGGGTTGGCGCGACGGCCTTCCAGGGAGTTGATCAGCGCGGTTTCTTCACCGCAGATGTAGCGACCGGCACCGGTATGCACGAACAGCTCGAAGTCGAAGCCGCTGCCGAGGATGTTCTTGCCCAGAAGGCCTGCGGCCTTGGCTTCCTCGATGGCACGGTTCAGGTGCTTGGCCGCGGTGGTGTACTCGCCACGCAGGAAGATGTAGCCGCGGTAGGCCTTCAGCGCACGGGCGCTGATCAGCATGCCTTCGACCAGCAGATGGGGCTGTTGCTCCATCAGCATGCGGTCCTTCCAGGTGTTGGGTTCCATTTCGTCCGCGTTGCACAGCAGGTAGCGGATGTTCATGGATTCGTCTTTGGGCATCAGGCCCCACTTCACGCCAGTGGGGAAGCCTGCACCACCACGCCCCTTGAGGCCGGAGTCCTTGACGGCCTGGACGATATCGTCCTGGGACATCTGCGCCAGTGCCTTGCGGGCAGCGGCATAGCCGTTCTTGGACTCGTACTCGGCCAGCCAGACCGGCTCGCCGTCGTCACGCAGGCGCCAGGTCAGCGGGTGGGTTTCGGCCGTGCGCGCGATGCGGTTGGCCGGGCCGAAGGAAGTAATGGTCATACGTAACCCTCCAGCAGCTTGGAGACGCCGGCAGGTTGCACGTCGCCAAAGGTATCGTCGTCGATCATCAGCGCCGGGGCCTTGTCGCAGTTGCCCAGGCAGCACACCGGCAGCAGGGTGAAGCGACCGTCGGCGGTGGTCTGGCCGAGGCCGATGCCCAGCTCGCTCTGGATCTGGCTGACTACCGACTCATGGCCACCGATGTAGCAAACCATGCTGTCGCACACGCGAATGATGTGGCGGCCTACTGGCTGGCGGAAGATCTGGCTATAGAAGGTGGCCACGCCCTCGACGTCGCTGGCGGGGATGCCCAGCACTTCGCCGATGGCATAGATGGCGCCGTCCGGCACCCAGCCACGTTCCTTCTGGACGATCTTCAGGGCCTCGATGGACGCCGCGCGCGGGTCCTCGTAGTGATGCATCTCGTGCTCGATGGCCGAGCGCTCGGTTTCGCTCAGGGCGAAACGGTCTGTCTGGATAAGCGTGCTGTTCATGCTTAGCGGTCCACGTCAGCCATAACGAAGTCGATACTGCCCAGGTACGCGATCAAGTCCGCGACCATGCTGCCGCGGATCACCGAAGGGATCTGCTGCAGGTGCGCGTAGCTTGGGGTGCGGATCCGGGTGCGGTAGCTCATGGTGCCGCCGTCGCTCGTCAGGTAGTAACTGTTGATGCCCTTGGTGGCCTCGATCATCTGGAAGGACTCGTTGGCCGGCATCACCGGGCCCCACGAAACTTGCAGGAAGTGCGTGATCAGGGTCTCGATGTGCTGCAGGGTGCGCTCTTTCGGCGGCGGCGTGGTCAGCGGATGATCCGCCTTGTACGGGCCTTCCGGCATGTTGCGCATGCACTGGTCGATGATGCGGATACTCTGGCGCATCTCCTCGACGCGGACCATGCAGCGATCGTAGGCATCGCCGTTGTGGGCCAGCGGGACTTCGAACTCGAAGTTCTCGTAACCCGAGTACGGACGGGCCTTGCGCAGGTCGAAGTCGCAACCGGTGGAACGCAGGCCGGCACCGGTGGTGCCCCACTCCAGGGCTTCCTTGGTGTTGTAGGCGGCGACACCGATGGTCCGGCCCTTGAGGATGCTGTTCTGCAGGGCAGCCTTGGTGTATTCGTCGAGGCGCTTGGGCAGCCAATCGACGAACTCCTTGACCAGCTTGTCCCAGCCGCGCGGCAGGTCGTGGGCCACGCCGCCGATGCGATACCAGGCCGGGTGCAGGCGGAAGCCGGTGATGGCCTCGATGACCTTGTAGGCGCGCTGACGGTCGGTGAAGGTGAAGAACACCGGAGTCATGGCGCCCACGTCCTGGATATAGGTACCCAGGAACAGCAGGTGGCTGGTGATCCGGAAGAACTCGGCCAGCATGATGCGGATGGTGTCGACCTTCTCCGGCACCTTGATGCCGGCCAGCTTCTCGACCGAGAGCACGTACGGCAGGTTGTTCATCACCCCGCCGAGGTAGTCGATACGGTCGGTGTAGGGAATGAAGCTGTGCCAGGACTGGCGCTCGGCCATCTTCTCGGCACCACGGTGGTGGTAGCCGATGTCCGGTACGCAGTCGACGATCTCTTCACCGTCCAGCTGCAGGATGATGCGGAAGGCACCGTGGGCCGAAGGGTGGTTCGGTCCCAGGTTGAGGAACATGTAGTCCTCGTTGGCCCCGGAACGCTTCATGCCCCAGTCTTCAGGGCGGAAGCGGGCGGCTTCTTCTTCCAACTGCTGCTTGGCCAGGTTCAGGCTGAACGGGTCGAATTCGGTGGCGCGGGCCGGGAAGTCCTTGCGCAGCGGGTGACCTTCCCAGGTCGGCGGCATCATGATTCGCGAGAGGTGAGGGTGGCCGGCGAAATCGATGCCGAACATGTCCCAGACTTCGCGTTCATACCAGTTGGCGTTGGGCCAGATGCTGGTGACGGAGGGCAGGTTCAGGTCGCCCTCGGACAGGGCCACCTTGATCATCACGTCGCTGTTTCGTTCGATCGACAACAGGTGGTAGAAGACGCTGAAGTCAGCATCCGGCAGGCCCTGGCGCTTGGTGCGCAGGCGCTCGTCCACGCCGTGCAGGTCATAGAGCATGACGTATGGCTTGGGCAGGTTGCGCAGGAAGGTCAGGACTTCGACGAGCTTGGAGCGGGTAACCCAAAGCACCGGCATGCCGGTGCGGGTGGCTTGGGCGGTGAACGCCTCGGCGCCAAAACGGTTATTGAGTTCGACGACCACATCCTGGTCGTCAGCCTTATAAGGCGGGATGTACAGAGCACTGCCTGTAGTCATGGTTTTTTATCGCTTTCGGTCAACGTAAAGAGTGAAGCCAGTGTCGTTTCTTGGTTAAGAACAGATCTGGATCAGACTTCGTCAGGGCTGCGCAGGTTGGTGACCTGAATACGCTGTTCGCGGCGCTGTTCCTTCTGCGACGGCATTTCAGCGCGATACACGCCTTGGTCGCCGACGACCCAGGAAAGTGGGCGACGCTCCTGGCCAATGGATTCTTGCAAGAGCATCAAGCCCTGCAGGAATGCCTCGGGACGGGGCGGGCAGCCAGGTACGTAGACGTCCACGGGCAGGAACTTGTCCACCCCCTGAACTACGGAGTAGATGTCGTACATGCCACCGGAGTTGGCGCACGAACCCATGGAGATGACCCACTTGGGCTCGAGCATTTGCTCGTAGAGACGCTGGATGATCGGTGCCATCTTGATGAAGCAGGTACCGGCAATGACCATGAAGTCCGCCTGGCGTGGCGATGCCCGGATAACCTCGGCGCCAAAGCGCGCGATGTCGTGGGGCGCCGTGAAGGCGGTGGTCATTTCCACGTAGCAGCAGGAGAGACCGAAGTTGTACGGCCACAGGGAGTTCTTGCGACCCCAGTTGACCGCGCCACTCAGCACGTCTTCCAGCTTGCCCATGAAGATGTTTTTGTGGACCTGATCCTCTAACGGATCGGCAACGGTTTCCCGTTGGCCGATTGGATACTGGTCGTTAGGAGCATCAGGGTCGATCCTGGTGAGATTGTATTGCATCGCCAAAGCCTCATTGTTTTAGCTTCGCCTGCCGCTTACGACGACCTTCCGGAGCCCAGTCAAGAGCCCCCACTCGCCAAAGGTAGACAAGACCTGCCAACAGAATTGCTATGAAAACGAGAGCTTCGACGAATCCGGTCCAGCCGCTTTCGCGGACGGACACAGACCAGGCAAAGAGAAATAGGGCTTCGATATCGAAGATCACGAAGAGCATCGCGACCAGATAGAATTTGGCTGAGAGCCGCAAGCGGGCGCCACCGGTAGGTAGCATGCCGGACTCGAACGGTTCGTTTTTACTGCGGCCCCAGGCTTTTGACCCGAGCAGGCTGGAGAGGCCGAGCATGAAGGCGCAGAGGCCGACAACACCCAGAAGGAAAATGGCAAAGCCCCAGTTGTGGGCCATGAGTCCTGTCGCTTCGGGCATGCTGGTAATCCTTAACAGAGAGCAAGAGTCTCTGAGCTTGAAAAAGAGATAAAACAGTGACGATATGTCGCAGTGCAATCAATCGCGCTGATTTTATGGCTAAACACCGGGCAAGTAAAATTTCTGAAGCGAAATTGTTTATCGTAATAAGGACATAGCTCACCTCAGCAGCCCCGCAAGCCGCAGCCTGCGGGCATTAGCGGAGATTTCGTTAATTATGTTTTGTTGCTGCTGTAACGAAGAATGCAATATCTAAATGATAATCAATATTGTTTAGAGGCTATTTAAAAGTGCTTCCCTTCGATGAGCGGGAAAGTTGCTTGTTATATCCCTGTTACTGCAAGTAGCAGGGGCGCACCTTTTAACCCGTTTTACCGGCGGCGATACCGCCCTGGGTCAATGTTTCGATGATTTTTTATGACGCAGTGGTCCTGTGTCGGGATCCTGCGCCCGGCAGATCGATGTCCAGTGTCCCGCAAGTGCGTTGCGTGGAGTGATCGGGGAAGCCGCGGGCAAAAAAACGCCCCGAACCAGTCGGGGCGTCAGATTTACAGCAATGCAGTTGTTCTTACCGGGTCTGCATTGGCCGCTTGATCAGGGCGTGATGCCTGGATCAGTGGAACTGCTCTTCTTCGGTGGAGCCGGTCAGGGCGGTTACCGAGGACTTGCCACCCTGGATCACGGTGGTCATGTCGTCGAAGTAGCCAGTGCCTACTTCCTGCTGGTGTGCCACGAAGGTGTAGCCTTTGGAGGCGTCGGCGAATTCCTGCTCCTGCAGCTTCACGTAGGCGGTCATGTCGTTGCGGGCGTAGTCGTGCGCCAGGTTGAACATGCCGTGCCACATGTTGTGGATGCCGGCCAGGGTGATGAACTGGTGCTTGTAGCCCATTGCCGACAGTTCGCGCTGGAACTTGGCGATGGTGGCGTCGTCCAGGTTCTTCTTCCAGTTGAAGGAAGGCGAGCAGTTGTACGACAGGATCTGGTCCGGGTACTCCTTCTTGATCGCCTCGGCGAAGCGACGGGCCTCGTCCAGGTCCGGCTTGGCGGTTTCGCACCAGATCAGGTCGGCGTATGGCGCGTAGGCCAGGCCGCGGGCGATAGCCTGGTCGAGGCCGGCGCGTACTTTGTAGAAACCTTCCTGGGTGCGCTCGCCGACCACGAATGGCTGGTCGTATGGATCGCAGTCGCTGGTCAGCAGGTCAGCGGCGTTGGCGTCGGTACGGGCCAGGATGATGGTCGGTACGCCGGCAACGTCGGCCGCCAGGCGGGCAGCGGTCAGCTTCTGTACGGCTTCCTGGGTTGGAACCAGTACCTTGCCGCCCATGTGGCCGCACTTCTTCACGGAAGCCAGCTGGTCTTCGAAGTGAACGCCGGCGGCGCCTGCCTCGATCATGTTCTTCATCAGCTCGTAGGCGTTCAGGACGCCGCCGAAACCGGCTTCGGCGTCAGCCACGATCGGTGCGAAGTAGTCGACGTAGCCTTCGTCACCTGGGTTCTTGCCGGCTTTCCACTGGATCTGGTCGGCACGACGGAACGAGTTGTTGATGCGCTTGACCACGGTTGGAACCGAGTCCACCGGGTACAGCGACTGGTCTGGGTACATGGATTCGGCCGAGTTGTTGTCGGCAGCCACTTGCCAGCCGGACAGGTAGATGGCCTGGATGCCAGCCTTGACCTGTTGCACGGCCTGGCCGCCGGTCAGGGCGCCCATGCAGTTGACGAAGTCTTTTTCCGGGCGGAAGGATGGGTGGGCACCCTTGGTCACCAGGTTCCACAGTTTTTCCGCACCCATGCGGGCCAGGGTGTGCTCTGGCTGGACGGAACCACGCAGGCGAACGACATCGGCGGCGGAGTAGGTACGGGTCACGCCTTTCCAGCGCGGGTTTTCGGCCCAGTCTTTTTCGAGGGCTGCAATTTGCTGTTCGCGTGTCAGTGCCATGGAGATAAACCTCGTCGCATAGGTCTTGGTGGAAAATTCCTGCTCCGCCGATTACGCAGGTCCTGAAAAAGTGCGTAGAAGGCTGCTCGCTGACCAGAGGCTGGATGCTCAAGTCGAGTCTGGTGGGAGTGCGACGGTCGAACGATGGGCTCGAGGGGAAAGTGAGCAGGTGGAGGCGAGCTGCGGGCGCATTCGGGCGTCGTGGGCCTTGGTGCGTTCCTTCAGTGTGTTGCCGATCTACCTAATTACGCTTCCGTCCCTCGGGACAACTTCGTTCCAGTCGCAATCTCGTCAAACACACCTTGTGGGCGGTACAGACACGAATCGGCTCAGGTGGGTGGGTTAGAGCAACGATCCGAAGGCCCTTGCCAGGGCCCCTGATTAGCGGGAGCGAGGCCATCATGCCCGCGGTTTTTTGCCTCGTCAAATGTTTTGTAGTGCTTTTTTCAAGGCACTACATCTTTGGTCTAAGACGACTAATCAGTCAGTTTTCGGTGCTTTGGTCCAGAGCATCGACCTTGACTCGCAACGTCATGTCATCCCGGCCTTGGGTCGAGTAACTGCGGCCCAGGCCCTGTTTGTCGGCCTGGGTCTGGCGATTGACGCCGGCCAGGGTGATCCACTCGCCCAGCCGGCCGCTGACCGTTGTGTCGGTGCTTTGCACGTTCACTACATCGGGGCGCTCCTGGCTCATGCGGTCGCGATTGGTGCTGATGGCCAGGTGCACGGTTTGCCCGGTCACGCTGGCCGTGACATAGAACCCCTGGGTGACATTGCGGTACTGGGTCTGATTGAGGAGGCGGCCATAGGAGTCGGTCTGGGTGCTGGTCAGGGGCACGCTCTGGCCGACCTGGATCAGCGCCGGTACGCCTTCGCTGGCCTGGACCTGCTGGATTCCGCCGTCGCGGCTCTCGGTACTGCGGTTGATGATGCGGGCCTGCGGTGCGCCGTTGACGGTGTAGCCCTGGTTGTCCTGGAAGTTGTTCTCGTTGGTGTCGACGGTGATCAGCAGGCGCCTGGCGGGGGTGTCGAGTTGGGCGAGAAAGGCGCGCAGTTCAGCGATACGGCCCGGCTCGGCGTTGACGATCAACTGGTTGCCATAGGTGCTGACCTTGCCATCCTTGCCGAGAAAATTCTGTGCCACCGGCAGCAGGTCGGCACTGGTGCGATTGTTCAGGGGCACGATTTCGGTGGCCGCCATGACTGAGCAACTGAAGGTCAGCAGCAGTGTCGTGAGCAGGGTGCGTAGGGACATATCCGTTATCTCCGCGAATAGCTGGCGTAAGGCTTTGAGTTTGACACTTTGTCGGCCTGGGGTGGGGCAAGTTGAATCCTGGACGGCAAAACGCCCCGCCATCCTGGTCCTGGCCTCGAGGGCGCAGGGGATGGCGGGGCGTCTGTTGCACGCGTGGGCGAGTGGGCTATCAGGCGCCGCGCACCATGTCGACGTGGGGGATGCCTGCTTCGAGGAATTCCTCGCTGACGATGGAGAAGCCCAGGCGCTCGTAGAACGGCGTGGCCTGGACCTGGGCGCTGAGCATCTGCTGCTTCAGGCCGCGCTTCTCGGCTTCGTCGATCACTGCGCGCATCAGCGCATCGCCGACCTTCAGGCCGCGCCAGTCCTTGAGCACCGAGACCCGGCCGACGTGACCGTCGGGTAGCAGGCGTGCGGTGCCGATGGCGAAATCGCCTTCGAAAGCCAGGAAATGCACGGCGCCATTGTCGTCGGAATCCCACTCCAGCTCGGGTGGAACCGATTGTTCGGCAATGAATACCGCTTCACGAATGCGCCGGATCTCGGCGTTATCCCTTTGCCAGTCTGCGACACGTACGTGAATCTTATTCATCGGCAAATCCCAGGCTCCCTTGCTTGATCAGTTCGCACAGCAGGCCGCGTCCATCGTCATCTGCCAGCCAGGGGCCAAGATTGTCGACATGCAGGGCATCAGCGGCGCAAATCATTTTCAACAGTTCGCGCAGTTTACCGGGAAGCAGGCGGCTTTGGCCGCTGGCAAACAGTAACAAGTCTTCATCCACCTCGGACCAGGCCAGGCGTGCGCTTGGATTACGGATCAGCACGGCACCCTGTTCCAGGCTGTCGAGCAGGTCCTCTTCCTCCAGCGCCTCCGGGCCTGCTACCAGTTCTGGATAGCGAGGTTCGGTCATGAACTGGCCGAACCAGGTCAGCAGCAAGCGTTCGTCGCTCATGTGTTCGGCCAGCAGGCTCTTGAGGCGATCGAGGGCATCGCGCTGGATCTGGTGCGGATCGATGGCCGGTTGTGCGTCGGCGTCGGTGTAGCGCTCTTCGTCCGGCAGGAACTGGCTGAGGAAGTCGGTGAAGTGGGTCAGCACTTCGGCGGCGCTTGGTGCGCGAAAGCCTACCGAGTAGGTCATGCAGTCGTTCACGGCAATGCCGTAGTGGGCCAGGCGTGGCGGCAGGTACAGCATGTCGCCCGGCTCCAGTACCCAGCTTTCGGTTTCTTCGAATTCGGCGAGGATGCGCAGGTCCGCATGTTGCATCAACGGGCTGTCGGAGTCGCACATCTGGCCAACTTTCCAGTTGCGCTTGCCCTGGCCCTGCAGCAGGAACACATCGTAGTTGTCGAAGTGCGGGCCGACGTTACCGCCCGGGGCCGCGAAGCTGATCATCACATCGTCGATGCGCCAGCTGGGCAGGAAACGGAACTGTTCCAGCAACTCGGCGACTTCTGGGACGAACTGGTCGACGGCCTGGACCAGCAGGGTCCAGTCGCGCTCCGGCAGTTTGCTGAACTCGTCTTCGGCAAAGGGGCCGCGACGCAGTTCCCAGGGGCGTTCGCCGTTCTCGATCACCAGGCGTGATTCGACTTCCTCTTCCAGGGCGAGGCCGGCGAGCTCGTCGGCGTCGATCGGGCTTTGGAAGTCAGGTATTGCCTGGCGGACCAGCAGCGGTTTCTTCTGCCAGTAGTCACGCAGGAATTCCCGTGCGGTGAGGCCGCCCAGAAGTTGCAGAGGAGTATCAGGATTCATGTGTAACCTATTGAAAAAATGTATTTTTCTAGCAGGAATAAAAACGCCCGGCGCGGCCGGGCGTCGAAAAATCAAGCGCTACGTCAGATGCGCTTAGCCTGGGCCACGGCGTTGCCGATGTAGTTGGCCGGGGTGAGCTGCTTGAGCTCGGCCTTGGCCGCGGCTGGCATGTCCAGGCCGTCGATGAAAGTCTGCAGTGCCTCGGGGCTGATGCCTTTGCCGCGAGTCAGCTCCTTGAGCTTTTCGTACGGGTTTTCGATGTTGTAGCGACGCATTACAGTCTGGATCGGCTCGGCCAGTACTTCCCAGCAGGCGTCCAGGTCCTCGGCGATTTTCTGTGCATTGAGCTCCAGCTTGCTGATGCCCTTCAGGCTGGCCTCGTAGGCAATCACGCTGTGGGCAAAACCGACGCCCAGGTTGCGCAGCACGGTGGAGTCGGTCAGGTCGCGCTGCCAGCGGGAGATTGGCAGTTTGCTGGCCAGGTGCTGGAACAGCGCATTGGCGATGCCCAGGTTGCCTTCGGAGTTCTCGAAATCGATCGGGTTGACCTTGTGCGGCATGGTCGAAGAGCCGATTTCGCCAGCGATGGTCTTCTGCTTGAAATACCCCAGGGAGATGTAGCCCCAGACATCGCGGTCGAAGTCGATCAGGATGGTATTGAAGCGGGCGATGGCGTCGAACAGCTCGGCGATGTAGTCGTGCGGTTCGATCTGCGTGGTGTAGGGGTTGAAGGCCAGGCCCAGCTCGTCTTCGATGAAGGCGCGGGCGTTGGCTTCCCAGTCGATGTCCGGATAGGCCGACAGGTGGGCGTTGTAGTTGCCTACGGCGCCGTTGATCTTGCCCAGCAGCGGTACGGCAGCGACCTGAGCGATCTGGCGCTCCAGGCGGTACACCACGTTGGCCAATTCCTTGCCCAGGGTAGTCGGCGAAGCCGGCTGGCCATGGGTGCGCGAGAGCATCGGCACTTCTGCGAAGCGGATCGCCAGTTCGCGGATGGCGTTGGCGGTCTGGCGCATCAGCGGCAGCATCACTTCGTCGCGGCCTTCGCGCAGCATCAGGGCGTGGGACAGGTTGTTGATGTCTTCACTGGTGCAGGCAAAGTGGATGAACTCACTGACTTTGGCCAGCTCGGGCAGCTTGGCAGCTTGCTCCTTGAGCAGGTACTCGATGGCCTTGACGTCGTGGTTGGTGGTGCGCTCGATTTCCTTGACTCGCTCGGCGTGCTCAAGGGTGAAGTTTTCTGCCAGCGCGTTGAGTACGGCGTTGGCTTCGGCGGAGAAGGCCGGTACTTCGCTGATGGCGTTGTGGGCAGCCAGGCGCTGGAGCCAGCGTACTTCAACGAGGGCGCGAGCACGGATCAGGCCGTATTCGCTGAAAATAGGCCGCAGGGCCTGGGTTTTGCCGGCGTAGCGGCCGTCAACAGGGGAAACCGCAGTGAGCGAAGAGAGCTGCATGGGGTGTTCTCGGACAGTCGGGCAACGAAATGGGGCGCGTATCATACATGAAAATATCCGCCGGTCCGTTGCCAACTGACCAGCGTCTTACGCGCAGCTCTTGAAAAGCGGGTAGGGCGAGCGCAGCTCAGCTGCTGCGCATCAATGGATACAACTCTTTGAGCAACTTGCGCCGGCTGATCACCAATTGCCAGCGATGGCCGCCCAGTTGGCGCCACAGGCGTGCCGAGCGGATACCGGCCAGCAGCAGTGCGCGGATCTTCGAGGCATTGCTCGGCTGCTGCAGGTTGCGCATGTCGCCGTGGACCTGGATGCGTTGGCGCAGGGTGCTCAGGGTGTCCTGGTACAGGCCGCCACAGGCGGCGATGACGTTCTCGTGGGCCGGGCCGAAGTGCTCCACCTGGGACTGGATCTGGGGCAGACGCTTGCCGATGGTCTCTAGCAGGTCGTCGCGCTTGGCCAGTTGGCGCTCCAGGCCCAGCATCGACAGGGCATAGCGCAAGGGTTCGCGCTGTAGCGTGCTGGGGTCGCGCTCGAGGGCGCCGATCAGTGCGCGATAGCCTTCGCGAAGGTTGATATCGTCGCCGCCATAGACTTCCAGGGTGTCCTTCGGGTCGCGGATCAGCAGGCTGCCGAGCATGCAGCTCAGGGCGGCCTCGCTGACTTGTCCGGTCTTGGCGATCCGGTCCACCAGGACCGCGGCGAGGAATACCCCGCCCAGTGCCGTCAATTGCTCCTGGATCGGGCTCATGGACGCTGGTCCTTACTGGTCCAGGGCTCGGCCACTTCGATGACGCCGCCGCCGAGGCAGACTTCACCGTCGTAGAACACCACGGACTGGCCCGGAGTCACCGCGCGTTGCGGGTCGTCGAAGGTGGCGCGGTAGCCGTTGGCGGTCTTTTCCAGGGTGCAGGGCTGGTCGCCCTGGCGGTAGCGCACCTTGGCAGTCAGGCGCCGAGGCTGGCTGAGGTCGACGGGGTTGACCCAATAGATCTCGGAAGCCAGCAGAGCGCGGGAGAACAGCCAAGGGTGGTCATTGCCCTGGCCGACGATCAGCTCGTTGTGCTCCAGGTCCTTGACCAGCACGTACCACGGCTCGTCACCGGCGTCCTTGAGGCCGCCGATACCCAGGCCCTGGCGCTGGCCGATGGTGTGGTACATCAGGCCGTGGTGGCGGCCGATGACTTCACCCTCGGTGGTCCTGATCTCGCCGGGCTGGGCCGGCAGGTATTGCTTGAGGAAGTCGCTGAAGCGTCGTTCACCGATAAAGCAGATGCCGGTGGAGTCTTTCTTCTTTGCTGTGGCCAGATCGTGTTTCTCGGCAATCGCGCGCACTTCGGGTTTTTCCAGTTCGCCCACCGGGAACAGGGTCTTGGCGATCTGCTCGCCGCCCACGGCATGCAGGAAGTAGCTCTGGTCCTTGTTCGGGTCCAGGCCCTTGAGCAGCTCGGTGCGACCGTCGATATCACGGCGGCGCACGTAGTGGCCGGTGGCGATCAGGTCGGCGCCGAGCATCATGGCGTAGTCCAGGAACGCCTTGAACTTGATTTCCCGGTTGCACAGGATGTCCGGGTTCGGCGTGCGGCCGGCCTTGTACTCCTCCAGGAAGTGCTCGAACACGTTGTCCCAGTACTCGGCGGCGAAGTTGGCGGTGTGCAGCTTGATGCCCAGCTTGTCGCAGACGGCCTGGGCGTCGGCCAAGTCGTCCATGGCGGTGCAGTATTCGGTTCCGTCGTCTTCCTCCCAGTTCTTCATGAACAGGCCTTCCACCTGGTAACCCTGCTCCATCAGCAGGAGGGCGGAAACGGAAGAATCCACGCCGCCGGACATGCCGACAATGACGCGCTTCTTTTGGGTGTCAGAAGGGGCTGGATCACGCATAGGAATTCAACGGGTGTCTGGAAAAAGGACGGGATTCTAACAGGCTGACGCCTGCAAGGGGGAAACTGCGATCAAAGCGACGGACGGATCAGCGCCAGGCTGTGCAGGTGACCGGCCAGGTAATCGTCCAGGCACTGCAGGATCAGCTCGCTGCGCCAGTGGGCGCGCTGCTCCAGTAATTGCTCTGGAGTCAGCCAGCGTGGGCCGATGATGCCGTCGTCCAGTGGGTAGTCGGGGTGGTGGCGCAACGGCCTGGCGGCGAAGCACACGCGCTGGTAGGTCACGCCGTTGCTGGGGGCGGTGTAGAGGTAGATGCCCACTACGCCGGTCAACTCTACGTCCCAGCCGGTTTCTTCAAGGGTTTCGCGCACGGCTGCCTGCAGCAGGCTTTCATTCGCGTCCAGGTGTCCGGCGGGCTGGTTGAGGACCGCCTGGTCGCCCTGGAACTCCTCGACGAACAGGAAGCGTCCCTGGTCCTCGACGATGGTGGCGACGGTGATATGGGGTTGCCATTCCATAGGTAGGGCTCTGTTTGAGTGGGCGATCATCATAAAACGAACACCCGTGCCTGTAGGAGCGAAGCTTGCTCGCGATGAAGGTAACGCGTTTCGCCTGACCCATCGCGGCCCCTTTTCGCGAGCAAGCTTCTGCAGGCATGGGGTTGTCCAGAAAGCACAAACCCCGGCGCGGGGCCGGGGTTTGCGTTACAGCGGTATGGCTTAAGCCAGTGCAGCGATAGCCGCGTTGAGCGTGGCGCTCGGGCGCATGGCCTTGCTCACCAGCTCAGGGTTGGCTGCGTAGTAGCCGCCGATGTCCACTGGCTTGCCTTGTACGCCGTTGAGTTCGGCGACGATGGTCGCTTCGTTCTCGGTCAGGGCCTTGGCCAGAGGAGCGAACTGCGCTTGCAGTGCTGCGTCCTCGGTCTGGGCTGCCAGGGCCTGGGCCCAGTACAGTGCCAGGTAGAAGTGGCTGCCGCGGTTGTCGATGTTGCCGACTTTGCGCGATGGCGACTTGTTGTTGTCCAGGAACTGGCCAGTCGCCTGGTCCAGGGTCTTGGCCAGGACCAGGGCCTTGGCGTTGTCGTAGGTGTTGCCCAGGTGCTCCAGGGAGGCGGCCAGGGCCAGGAACTCGCCCAGGGAGTCCCAGCGCAGGAAGTTTTCTTCCAGCAGCTGTTGCACGTGCTTCGGAGCGGAGCCGCCGGCGCCGGTTTCGAACAGGCCACCGCCGTTCATCAATGGCACGATGGACAGCATCTTGGCGCTGGTGCCCAGTTCCATGATCGGGAACAGGTCGGTCAGGTAGTCACGCAGTACGTTACCGGTCACCGAGATGGTGTCCTTGCCGTCGCGGGTGCGGGCCAGGGTGAATTTCATGGCTTCGACCGGCGACATGATGCGGATGTCCAGGTCGCTGGTGTCGTGGTCCTTCAGGTAGGCCTGGACCTTCTCGATCATCACGCCGTCGTGGGCGCGCATCGGGTCGAGCCAGAAGATCGCCGGGGTGCTGCTGGCGCGGGCGCGGTTGACGGCCAGCTTGACCCAGTCCTGGATCGGCGCGTCCTTGGTCTGGCACATGCGGAAGATGTCGCCAGCTTCGACTTTCTGCTCCAGCAGCAGGCCGCCCTTGCTGTCGGTGACGCGTACCACGCCGTCGGCCTTGATCTGGAAGGTCTTGTCGTGGGAGCCGTACTCTTCGGCTTTTTTCGCCATCAGGCCGACGTTCGGCACGCTGCCCATGGTGGTCGGGTCGAAGGCGCCATTGGCCTTGCAGTCTTCGATCACTGCCTGGTAGATGGTGGCGTAGCAGCGATCCGGGATCACCGCCTTGGTGTCGTGCAGCTGGCCGTCGGTGCCCCACATCTTGCCGGAGTCACGGATCATGGCCGGCATCGAGGCGTCGACGATGACGTCGCTCGGCACGTGCAGGTTGGTGATGCCCTTGTCGGAGTTGACCATGGCCAGGGCAGGGCGGGCGGCGTAGACGGCCTGGATGTCAGCCTCGATCGCAGCTTGCTGCTCGGCTGGCAGGGCCTTGATGCGGGCGTACAGGTCGCCGATGCCGTTGTTCAGGTTGAAGCCGATTTCCTGCAGCACTTGGGCGTGCTTGGCCAGGGCGTCCTGGTAGAACTCGGCGACGATCTGGCCGAACATGATCGGGTCGGAGACCTTCATCATGGTGGCTTTGAGGTGGACCGACAGCAGTACGCCCTTTGCCTTGGCATCTTCGATTTCGGCGGCGATGAAGGCGCGCAGGGCCTTCTTGCTCATCACGGCGCAGTCGAGGATCTCACCGGCTTGTACGCTGGTTTTTTCCTTCAGGACAGTGGCGGTACCGTCCTGGGCGATCAACT
Organism: Pseudomonas sessilinigenes; assembly: GCF_003850565.1. Lineage (NCBI taxonomy): Bacteria > Pseudomonadati > Pseudomonadota > Gammaproteobacteria > Pseudomonadales > Pseudomonadaceae > Pseudomonas > Pseudomonas sessilinigenes. The sequence continues at coordinate 6,311,205 of NZ_CP027706.1, read as the reverse complement.
CGATCTTGACGCTGTCGGCGGCTTCGATCAGCGCGGCCTTTTCGCTGCCGTAGAAGTCGCCGTTGCTCATGTGGGCAACGTGGGACTTGGAGTCCTGGGTCCAGGCGCCCATCTTGTGCGGGTGCTTGCGGGCGTAGTTTTTCACCGACAGCGGGGCGCGGCGGTCGGAGTTGCCTTCACGCAGGACCGGGTTCACGGCGCTGCCCTTGACCTTGTCGTAGCGTGCCTTGGCGTCTTTCTCGGCGTCGGTGCTGGCGTTTTCCGGGTAGTCCGGCAGGGCATAGCCCTGGGCCTGCAGCTCCTTGATGGCCGCTTGCAGTTGCGGGACCGAGGCGCTGATGTTCGGCAGCTTGATGATGTTGGCTTCTGGAGTGACTGCCAGCTCGCCCAGTTCGGCGAGGTGGTCCGGCACGGCCTTGGTGCCCAACTGCTCGGGGAAGCTGGCGAGGATGCGGCCTGCCAGGGAGATGTCGCGGGTTTCCACGGCGATATCAGCCGAAGCGGTGAAGGCTTCTACGATAGGCAGCAGGGAATAGGTGGCGAGGGCGGGTGCTTCGTCGGTGAAGGTGTAGATGATCTTCGAGCGGGTGGGCATATTCGGATTAACTCTCTTCTTTGCTAAAGCGTGCGCAGAAACTCGAGGTGCGCCGGGTAAGCGCTTTCGTTCAAAGGTCATCCATGAGCCGAATGTCGAGGTTTCTTCGCGGTGATGTTGGGTGCATCAGTCGAGCGTCAAGCGGGTGGGCTGCGGTAACAACCCGGCTTTGGGCGGCCAGTCTCGGCTAGTCTTTTTCCGGTTGCAGAGCGTTCGGCCGTCGTGACTCTGTGGTCAGCGGCGGCATTATACATAGGTAGCTAGCAAAACGCCGTCGCTTCATAGGCATGGGCGCTCGTCCATTGGTCTAAAGGTCGCAGGCAAGGGGGCGGAGTAGAGTCGTCTGCAGTGCTCGAATTTGGCAGTTTTCCCTTTGCTTTCAGGCTTGTAGGCCGCGCGCTGCGCAGCTTTCGCGGCATATGGGTGGAACATGAGGTTCCCGTCCAGATGCAACTGGGTTACGCTCGAACGCAGCCAGATGTTCAATCCACACAACGGAGTTCAGCATGGGATACAAGAAGATTCAGGTTCCAGCAGTCGGCGACAAAATCACCGTCAACGCAGACCATTCTCTCAATGTTCCTAACAACCCGATTATTCCTTTCATCGAAGGCGACGGTATTGGTGTCGATATCAGCCCGGTCATGATCAAGGTTGTCGATGCTGCAGTTAAGAAGGCCTACGGCGGCGAACGCAAGATTTCCTGGATGGAAGTCTATGCCGGGGAAAAAGCGACTCAAGTGTACGACCAGGACACCTGGCTTCCCCAGGAAACCCTGGACGCGGTGAAGGACTACGTGGTTTCCATCAAGGGCCCGCTGACCACCCCGGTCGGTGGTGGTATTCGCTCGCTGAACGTGGCGCTGCGCCAGCAACTGGACCTGTATGTGTGCCTGCGTCCGGTGCGCTGGTTCGAAGGCGTGCCCAGCCCGGTGAAGAAGCCTGGCGATGTAGACATGACCATCTTCCGTGAGAACTCCGAAGACATCTACGCCGGTATCGAGTGGAAGGCCGGTTCGGCCGAGGCCACCAAGGTGATCAAGTTCCTTAAAGAGGAAATGGGCGTCACCAAGATCCGTTTCGACGAGAATTGCGGCATCGGCGTCAAGCCGGTATCCCTGCAGGGCACCAAGCGCCTGGCGCGCAAGGCGCTGCAGTATGTGGTGGACAACGATCGCGACTCGCTGACCATCGTGCACAAGGGCAACATCATGAAGTTCACCGAAGGTGCCTTCAAGGAATGGGCCTATGAAGTGGCGGCCGAGGAGTTTGGTGCGACCTTGCTCGATGGCGGTCCATGGATGCAGTTCAAGAACCCGAAAACCGGCAAGAACGTCATCGTCAAGGATGCCATCGCCGATGCCATGCTCCAGCAGATCCTGCTGCGTCCGGCTGAATACGATGTGATCGCTACCCTCAACCTGAACGGTGACTACCTGTCCGACGCCCTGGCAGCGGAAGTTGGTGGTATCGGTATCGCCCCGGGCGCCAACCTGTCCGACACCGTGGCCATGTTCGAGGCGACCCACGGTACCGCGCCCAAGTATGCCGGCAAGGACCAGGTCAACCCGGGCTCGCTGATCCTCTCCGCCGAGATGATGCTGCGCCATATGGGCTGGACCGAGGCGGCGGATCTGATCATCAAGGGCACCAATGGTGCTATCTCGGCCAAGACCGTGACCTACGACTTCGAACGCCTGATGGACGGTGCCACCCTGTTGTCGTCCTCGGCCTTCGGTGATGCGCTGATCTCGCACATGTAAGCTGAGCTGCGGGCAAAACGAACCGGCCGATTCAATCCCTTGAATCGGCCGGTTTTTTATGACTGGATGTTGGGTGAATCAGCTCAAGGCGCTCTCATGGAGGACTTCGGTGGCGACAGTTTCGCCGGGTGCCTTCAAGGAGTTTATTTTGACCGCATGCAGTCCCTTGGGCCCTTGGATGATCTCGAAGCTCACGGCCTGTCCGGCTTTCAAGGTCTTGTAGCCATCCATTTCGATGGCCGAGTAATGGGCAAACAAGTCATCGCTCTTGCCCTCCTCATTAATAAAGCCGTAACCCTTGGCATTGTTGAACCACTTGACCTTACCGCTAGCCATACTCATATCCCTCTGCAACAGACTCCATCACTGGAGTATCATCCAGTTCATCCGCCGCCAAACTTGGTAAAAAGATTGACGCCGCGGACGTTTATTACCCAATGTGGGCCCTATTGGTTGTAACACCGTTTTGCCGATAGTCAAGGTGACCCGGCGGTCGGAGTTGAATTCCTCAAAGAGCGCCCCCACCACTGTATTTGCACAACTGACGAACCTTTCTTTCCATGCATGCAATCAGCCAGATTCGACTAACATTCAATCAGGATCGCCCGGACTTGCACGACGACGATTCCGCTGGCTTGGCGGTACAGGAGGCCAAGCCCGCATTGCAGGCGCCGCCAATGTACAAGGTGGTTTTGTTCAACGATGACTACACACCGATGGATTTCGTCGTCGAAGTGCTCGAGATGTTTTTTAACCTGAATCGCGAGCTGGCGACCAAGGTCATGCTGGCCGTCCATACCGAAGGGCGGGCAGTGTGTGGATTGTTTACCCGCGACATCGCCGAGACCAAGGCCATGCAGGTCAACCAGTACGCCAGGGAAAGCCAGCATCCGCTACTCTGTGAAATCGAGAAGGACGGTTAACTCCGACCACTTGGGTATGAGGTGAAGCTATGTTAAACCGCGAGCTCGAAGTCACCCTCAATCTCGCCTTCAAGGAAGCTCGTTCGAAGCGTCATGAGTTCATGACTGTCGAGCATCTTTTGTTGGCGCTTCTGGATAATGAGGCCGCCGCAACTGTTCTCCGTGCCTGCGGAGCAAACCTCGACAAGCTCAAGCATGACCTGCAGGAGTTCATCGACTCCACCACGCCATTGATTCCTGTGCACGATGAAGATCGCGAGACCCAGCCAACCCTGGGCTTCCAGCGCGTATTGCAGCGCGCGGTGTTCCATGTGCAGAGCTCGGGCAAGCGTGAAGTAACCGGTGCCAATGTGCTGGTAGCGATCTTCAGCGAGCAGGAAAGCCAGGCCGTGTTCCTGCTCAAGCAGCAGAGCGTTGCCCGTATCGACGTGGTCAACTATATCGCCCATGGCATTTCCAAGGTGCCGGGGCATGGCGATCATTCCGAAGGTGAGCAGGAAATGCAGGACGAGGAGGGTGGCGAACCTTCCTCCTCTGGCAATCCGCTGGATGCCTATGCCAGCAATCTCAACGAACTGGCCCGCCAGGGGCGAATCGATCCATTGGTGGGTCGAGAGCATGAAGTCGAGCGCGTGGCGCAGATCCTGGCTCGCCGGCGCAAGAACAATCCATTGCTGGTGGGTGAGGCAGGCGTGGGCAAGACCGCCATCGCCGAAGGCCTGGCCAAGCGCATTGTCGATAACCAGGTGCCTGACCTGCTGAGCAATAGCGTGGTCTATTCCCTGGATCTTGGCGCCTTGCTCGCTGGTACCAAGTACCGGGGCGACTTCGAGAAGCGCTTCAAGGCATTGCTGGGTGAGTTGAAGAAGCGCCCGCAAGCGATCCTGTTCATCGATGAAATCCATACCATCATCGGGGCCGGCGCCGCGTCCGGCGGCGTGATGGATGCGTCGAACCTGCTAAAGCCGCTGCTGTCCTCGGGTGATATCCGTTGCATCGGTTCGACCACGTTCCAGGAATTTCGCGGGATTTTCGAGAAGGATCGGGCCTTGGCTCGGCGCTTCCAGAAAGTTGATGTCACCGAGCCCTCGGTCGAGGACACGATTGGCATCTTGCGCGGACTCAAGGCGCGCTTCGAGCAGCACCACAGTATCGAGTACAGCGATGAAGCCCTGCGCGCAGCGGCGGAGTTGGCCTCGCGCTACATCAACGACCGTCATATGCCGGACAAGGCCATCGACGTCATCGACGAGGCGGGCGCCTTCCAGCGCCTGCAGCCGGCCGAGAAGCGCGTGAAGCGCATCGAAGTGGCGCAGGTCGAAGATATCGTGGCGAAAATTGCCCGTATTCCACCGAAACATGTCACCAGTTCCGATAAGGAGCTGCTGCGCAACCTCGAGCGCGACCTCAAGTTGACGGTGTTCGGCCAGGATGCGGCGATCGATTCGTTGGCCACCGCGATCAAGCTGTCCCGTGCGGGCCTGAAATCGCCGGACAAACCGGTCGGTTCGTTCCTGTTCGCCGGCCCTACAGGTGTCGGCAAGACCGAAGCGGCGCGGCAATTGGCCAAGGCCATGGGGATCGAGCTGGTACGTTTCGACATGTCCGAGTACATGGAGCGGCATACCGTGTCGCGCCTGATCGGTGCGCCCCCCGGTTATGTCGGTTTCGACCAGGGCGGGCTGCTGACCGAGGCCATCACCAAGCAACCGCACTGCGTGCTGCTGCTTGACGAGATCGAGAAGGCCCATCCGGAAGTCTTCAACCTGCTCCTGCAGGTCATGGATCACGGAACCCTGACCGATAACAACGGGCGCAAGGCGGACTTCCGCAACGTGATCATCATCATGACCACCAACGCCGGTGCCGAAACCGCGGCGCGAGCCTCTATCGGTTTCACTCATCAGGATCACTCTTCCGATGCCATGGAAGTGATCAAGAAGAGCTTCACGCCGGAGTTCCGCAACCGCCTGGATACCATTATCCAGTTTGGTCGCCTGAGTCATGAAGTGATCAAGAGCGTGGTGGACAAGTTCCTTACCGAGCTCCAGGCGCAGTTGGAAGACAAGCGCGTGCAGCTGGAAGTGACCGATGCTGCTCGCAGCTGGCTGGCCGCCGGTGGCTACGATGTGGCCATGGGTGCGCGTCCGATGGCGCGCCTGATTCAGGACAAGATCAAGCGTCCATTGGCCGAGGAAATCCTGTTTGGCGAGTTGTCCGACCATGGCGGTGTAGTGCACATCGACATCAAGGATGGCGAGCTGGTCTTCGATTTCGAGACCACTGCGGAAATGGCCTGATACTCGTACAGGTCATCCAGAAACGCCAAAGGCACCGAAAGGTGCCTTTGTGCTGTCTGGGATTTGATGGCCAGGATTCATGACGAGACCCTGGCGGTTGTTTCGACGCCAACAAAAACGCCCGGCATCGCCGGGCGTCTTGTATTAATCGCTTAGCGGGCGCGGTAAGTGATGCGCCCTTTGCTCAAGTCATAGGGCGTCAGCTCGACGCGCACCTTGTCACCGGTAAGAATACGAATGTAGTTCTTGCGCATCTTGCCGGAGATATGCGCGGTTACGACGTGCCCATTTTCCAACTCCACGCGAAACATGGTGTTGGGCAGGGTGTCGACGACAGTGCCTTCCATTTCGAAGCTGTCTTCTTTCGACATGCAGTAAAGCCCTCGGTGTCCAGTTAATGGCCCGGTGCAACTGCGCCAGGCAAAAGCGGCGTGCATTGTGCCCGAAAAGTGGGGTTCAAGCCAAGACCTTCTAGTTCAGGATCACCCATCTCTGGTTGATCAGCAGCTCGATGGGGCGATATTGGGTCTTGTAGTTCATTTTTTTGCAGTTCTTGATCCAGTAGCCAAGATAGACCGCATCCAGCCCCTGGCGCAGGGTCTCGCCGATCTGCCAGAGGATCGCGTAGCGTCCGAGGCTGCGACGCTCTTCGTCGGGTTCATAGAAGGTGTACACCGCCGATAGGCCGTTGGGCAGCAGGTCGGTGACGGCCACGGCCAGCAGTCGTCCCTCCAGGCGGAACTCATAGAAGCGAGAAAAGGGCAGGTCGCGCACCAGGAATGTGGCGAATTGGTCGCGGCTGGGGGGGAACATGTCGCCATCGGCATGACGTTGCTCGATATAGCGGCGATACAGGTCGAAGTACTCTTCGCTGAAGCTGGGCTTGGTCGCCAGGACGCTCAGGTCGCTGTTGCGCTTGAGGATGCGCTTTTGCTGGCGGTTGGGCAGGAACTGTGCAGCCGGAATGCGTGCAGGTACGCAGGCGTTGCAGTTTTGGCAATGGGGGCGATACAGATGATCGCCGCTGCGCCGAAACCCCATTTCCGAAAGGTCCGCGTAGACGTGCACGTCCATGGGCTGGCTGGGATCGAGGAACAAGGTGGTGGCCTGTTCGCCGGGCAGGTAGCTGCAAGAATGGGGTTGAGTGGCATAAAACTTCAGGCGCGCCAACTCGGTCATGAGTCAACCCTCGGGATAAGCTTTGGAATTAAGTGTAAGCCACCGCCGCCAAGCCCGCCTAGGAAAGCCATGTGGCGCTGCTCGGTTGATCCAGGTGGTGCCTCAGGTAGCCGGCGAACTCCAGGCGGGTAATGGCGCGGGCTCCCAGGCTATGCAAGTGTTCAGTGGGCATCTGGCAGTCGATCAGTACGAAACCCCACGCCTTCAGTCGCTCCACCAGGGTGGCGAAGCCGAACTTCGAGGCATTGTCGGCACGGCTGAACATCGATTCACCAAAGAACAGTTGGCCCATTGCCAGTCCATACAGGCCGCCCACCAGGGTGCCCTGGTCCCAGACTTCCACCGAGTGGGCGTGGCCTTGCTGGTGCAAGCGCAAGTAGGCCTGTTGCATTGCCTGGCTGATCCAGGTGCTGTCGGCATAGGCTCGGGGTTCGGCGCAGGCACTGATTACCCCCGCGAAATCCTGGTCGAAGGTGACCTGGTAGCGTTGTTTACGCAGTAGTTTGCCCAGGCTGCGGGAAACATGCAGTTCATCTGGAAACAGCACTGTACGCGGGTCGGGCGACCACCAGAGGATCGGCTGGCCTTCGGAAAACCATGGGAAGCAGCCGTGGCGATAGGCTTGGACCAGGCGTTCGGCGGACAGATCGCCACCGGCGGCCAACAGCCCGTTGGGCTCGCGCATGGCTTTTTCCAGGGGGGGGAAGACAAGGTTGTTGCGTTGTAGCCAGGTCAGCATGGTATTCAGGCTTGCGGTAGGGGAGGGCGGTGGCGAGCCTGTGATGGCCCGCCACAAGCGTAGGGCGAGGACTCAGTTGTCGTCGAGGAATTTTTCCGCATCCAGGGCCGCCATGCAGCCAGCGCCGGCAGAGGTGATGGCCTGGCGGTAGACATGGTCGGCCACATCGCCAGCGGCGAATACGCCTTCGATGCCCGTGGCCGTGGCGTTGCCTTCGCTGCCACCCTTGATCAGCAGGTAGCCATCGCGCATCTGTAGTTGATCCTTGAACAGGTCGGTATTGGGCTTGTGGCCGATGGCGATGAAGACCCCCGACAGCGCCAGGTCCGTGGTCGCGCCGCTTTGGCTGTCCTTGAGCCGGGCTCCGGTGACACCGCTGGCGTCTCCCAGGACCTCATCCAGGTGCTGGTTCCAATGCAGGCGGATATTGCCGTTAGCGGCCTTGTCGAACAGTTTGTCTTGCAGGATCTTCTCCGCCCGCAGCTTGTCGCGACGGTGTACCAGGTGCACTTCCCGGGCGATATTCGACAGGTAGAGGGCTTCTTCCACGGCCGTATTGCCGCCGCCAACCACCGCGACGACCTGATTGCGATAGAAAAAGCCGTCGCAGGTGGCGCAGGCTGAAACCCCTTTGCCGGCAAAGGCCTCCTCCGAGGGCAGGCCCAGGTACTGCGCCGAGGCTCCGGTGGCGATGATCAGGGCGTCGCAGCTATAGGTGCCGCTGTCGCCAATGAGGATGAACGGGCGTTTTTGCAACTGGGCGGTATGAATGTGGTCATAGACGATCTGGGTGTCGAAGCGCTCGGCATGTTTTTGCATGCGCTCCATCAAAACCGGGCCGGTCAGGCCCTCGACATCGCCGGGCCAGTTGTCCACTTCAGTGGTGGTGGTCAGTTGCCCGCCAGCTTGCAGGCCGGTGATGACGGTCGGTTTGAGGTTGGCGCGAGCGGCATAGACGGCGGCGCTGTAACCGGCAGGGCCGGAGCCCAGAATGATCAGGCGTGAATGCTTCGCTTCGTTCATAAAAAACACCTCATAAGCCTTTGTCACAAAAGAGAATGCATGCTCCAATTGAACAGTACGTGACAGGCCGCTGGCCATGCCGGGAAGAGCGTCCTAGCGTGGCATGGCTTGAACAAACCCGTACAATGCGACGATGTAACAGGCTTATTCAGAATTGCACTGTTTCAGAAGCAAGGGGCAGAGTGTTAAAAGTAGCCCCAGTTACGCCGGTCAACTTTATTTACCTGCTCGGATTGAGCAGTATCTTGTAGTCAATCACCCGTTGGACGCGCCCTTGGCGCAGGAAAAGACGCGTTTTGAAGAAATCCACCGCAGCACCCAAACCTGTAGTTCCGCTCTGGCGACAACAATTGCACTACCGACTCAAGGAAGGTGCGTTGATCGCCATTGGAGCCCTGTGCCTGTTCTTGATGATGGCGCTTTTGACCTACGGTAAGGACGACCCGGGTTGGAGCCATAACAGCAAGATCGAGGATGTGCAGAACTTCGGTGGTCCTGCCGGTTCCTACAGCGCCGACATGCTGTTCATGGTGCTGGGGTATTTCGCTTATATCTTCCCGCTGCTGCTGGCGGTCAAGACTTACCAGATTTTCCGCCAGCGCCATGAGCCCTGGCAGTGGAGCGGCTGGCTGTTTTCCTGGCGACTGATCGGCCTGGTGTTCCTGGTCCTGTCCGGGGCCGCGCTGGCGCATATCCATTTCCATGCCGCCACGGGCTTGCCGGCCGGTGCTGGCGGCGCCTTGGGCGAGAGCCTGGGCGACCTGGCCAAGAATGCCCTGAACGTGCAGGGCAGCACCCTGATGTTCATCGCCCTGTTCCTGTTTGGCTTGACGGTGTTCACCGACCTTTCCTGGTTCAAGGTCATGGATGTCACCGGCAAAATCACCCTCGACCTGTTCGAGTTGTTCCATGGCGCCGCCAATCGCTGGTGGGACGCACGCATGGAGCGCAAGCAACTGGTGGCGCAACTGCGCGAGGTGGATGCCCGGGTCGACGAAGTCGTGACCCCGAACGTTGCCGACAAGCGCGAGCAGGCCAAGGTCAAGGAGCGCCTGATCGAGCGCGAGCAGGCCCTGAGCAAGCACATGTCCGAGCGCGAGAAGCAGGTGCCACCGGTGATCACCCCGGTAGTCACCAAGGCGCCGGAGCCGAGCAAGCGGGTGCAGAAGGAAAAGCAGGTACCGCTGTTCATCGACAGCGCGGTGGAAGGCACCTTGCCGCCGATCTCGATCCTCGACCCTGCGGAAAAGAAACAGCTCAACTACTCCCCCGAGTCCCTGGCGGCCGTCGGCCACTTGCTGGAGATCAAGCTCAAGGAGTTCGGGGTCGAGGTCGCGGTGGACTCCATCCACCCAGGGCCGGTGATTACCCGCTACGAGATCCAGCCAGCGGCCGGGGTCAAGGTCAGCCGCATTGCCAACCTGGCCAAGGACTTGGCCCGTTCCCTGGCCGTGACCAGCGTGCGGGTGGTGGAAGTGATTCCCGGCAAGACCACCGTGGGCATCGAGATTCCCAACGAAGACCGGCAGATCGTGCGGTTCTCCGAAGTACTCTCCACTCCGGAATACGACAACTTCAAGTCCCCGGTCACCCTGGCCCTGGGCCACGACATCGGCGGCAAGCCGATCATCACCGACCTGGCGAAGATGCCGCACCTGCTGGTGGCCGGTACCACCGGTTCCGGTAAGTCGGTGGGGGTCAACGCGATGATCCTGTCGATCCTGTTCAAGTCCGGGCCGGAAGACGCCAAGCTGATCATGATCGACCCGAAGATGCTCGAACTGTCGATCTACGAAGGCATCCCGCACCTGCTGTGCCCGGTGGTCACCGACATGAAGGACGCGGCCAACGCCCTGCGCTGGAGCGTGGCGGAGATGGAGCGGCGCTACAAGCTCATGGCCAAGATGGGGGTGCGTAACCTCTCGGGCTTCAATGCCAAGGTCAAGGAAGCTATCGATGCCGGCACGCCGCTGTCCGACCCGCTGTACAACCGCGAGAGCATCCACGACGAAGCGCCGTTGCTGAGCAAGCTGCCCACCATCGTGGTGGTGGTGGACGAGTTCGCCGACATGATGATGATCGTCGGCAAGAAGGTCGAAGAGCTGATCGCCCGTATCGCCCAGAAGGCCCGGGCCGCCGGTATCCACCTGATCCTGGCGACCCAGCGGCCGTCGGTGGATGTGATCACCGGCCTGATCAAGGCCAACATCCCGACCCGCATGGCGTTCCAGGTGTCGAGCAAGATCGACTCGCGGACCATCATCGACCAGGGTGGCGCCGAGCAGCTGCTGGGCCACGGTGACATGCTCTACATGCCGCCCGGTACCAGCCTGCCGATCCGGGTCCATGGCGCCTTCGTATCCGACGATGAAGTGCATCGTGTAGTCGAGGCCTGGAAACTGCGTGGCGCTCCGGAATACAACGACGACATTCTCAATGGCGTCGAAGAGGCCGGCAGTGGCTTCGAAGGTAGCAGCGGCGGTGGTGATGGCGATGATCCGGAAGCCGACGCGCTCTACGACGAAGCGGTACAGTTCGTGCTGGAGAGCCGCCGGGCCTCCATTTCCGCGGTCCAGCGCAAGCTCAAGATCGGCTACAACCGCGCCGCCCGGATGATCGAGGCCATGGAAATGGCCGGCGTGGTGACGGCGATGAACACCAACGGCTCCCGAGAAGTGCTGGC